>CAZURM010000092.1:0-6466 GCA_964622945.1 uncultured Proteiniphilum sp. | reverse complement strand
GTCCGGACTTTTAACCTCCAATTAATTACTTACACAGTTTATGAGATACTCCCTTAGTTTTACATCAAACTCAAAAAAGTCTTTTACATATTTCTTAATAGCTTCATCATCTTCATTCAACAACAAATCTTCTATTCTATCATTATCAAACTCCCCCTTCTTCTCAAATAGCAGTTCAAGAACACCATAAAACACTTTATAGTCTCTTTCCAGAATAAACGAGGAGCCTCTATACATACCCCAACTAGCAAGATAAAATGCTAAATGGAGAGAAAGATAATCCCTGTCTGTAACAGATAGTTCATTCTTATTTAACACCGCTTTGAATTGAGTGTAGCAATGTTCCCACGATTTTAATCTGTGGTTTTTGTCTTTTTTTATATTATCATAGTATTTTGATAAAGTGTCTTTCATAATTTATAATGCGTGTTTTTATTTATCATATCCAACCAGCTTAAAAAAGGGTCCCAATGGCGTTCTACCCACTGTGATGTCAAAAAGTATTCACCAAAAAACTTCTCTTTCGAGTAATATCTATTCCTTCCAAAAGAGTCTGCTATATCTTTATCTAAACTCCTCAAAACTTCAAAGTTTTGATCAAATACAAACTTCGAGTACTCCTTATCTTGTAGATTTTGCAACTCACCCTCTGTCAAAAGATTTCCCTCGTAAATTTTCCTCATTTGATATTGAACATATTGTCCAATTTTCATCCCATCTACCATTCTTTTTTCAGTTCTTATTGATGGTCTTCTTATCATATTATTACTAGGGACTATATTATTTAAAGTTTTTACTCGAGTATCAAGTTGCAGTAATTTTATGGCTCTTGCAAAAAGCTCTGTAGTATCATTTTCTTTATCTATAGAATCTATTACAGTATCAACAATGTTATTAAAGAAATCATCATTTGAAATAAAGTCAATTGAAATCATATCATCATTGATAATTTCACGAGCTTTCTCCAACTGTTCCTTAATTGGCACTTCAACACCAGGATTTACTTTAGGTGTAACAAAAAATGAATTAAACTTATCATGATGACTAAAATAAGACTGCATTATAAAAACCGTCCTAAATATTTTTTTCATTACCCTTGAAACAGTTCTTTCTGTGGGTCCATAGTTAAGACCAGCACTATGAAAAGCAACATCTATTCCAAAAACTGAATCCTCAGTTGAGTTAATTCCTAAAACATCAACTTCTGCCTGTTTTATTAATTGCTCAAAACTACTTTGCTTAAATATCCCCCTAAAGAACTCTGAATTATTTATTTTATCAAATAAATCTCTAGCTGTTTTTTCATCATACTCAGTAGTTTTCCATGTACTACTTGTCTTCCAGTTTGTTTCAACAATTCTACACCCCTCTGTATGTTTTAAGTAACTACTTACTAAATTTTCGGCTATTTCTATTTTCATGATATTTATTTAAGTAATTTAATACACAATATTGCGTTTAAATGGTCTCCAGTTTTTATGCATATAGTCTTTTTTCTTCTCATTCCAAGGTAGTCCGGGTCTCGAAAATGTTAGTATAGCTCCTTCACTTTGCATTGTTCTGTATTTAATATTGCAAAAGCCAAAGCGACTTGTAAAAACAGTTTGTCCCAATTTTAAATCCTCAGTTAAAAAAGTTGCTCTTTGAGCAACAGGCAATTCCATATTATCAACAAATGAATAATATCTTGGTAAAAAGTTATCTATTGCGGCTTTTAACTCACTAACAAAATGAGTGTTTTTATTAGCAGAACGTTCTTGGCGTATTTTTATCTCTTTGGTAAACTGTTCCAAATTCAACAGCTTATCAAGATCTGATGGTAAAAAGTGAATCGCATTTATCATAAGATTATTTTTATAAACGATCTCTGTTCTAGTCCAATCTGCTTGTACTAAACAGAAGACACAATTATAAAAAGCTTCATTTCTCAATTTTTCAACACGCTCATTTACATACTCATTTTCATATTTTTTAAATCCCCGTGTACATAATAGAAGGAACTTACCTATAAGCTCAATGTTGATTAAAGAAAGATCAAAATAAACTCCTAAACTAAACGACTTAATAATAGAGTCATGTTTCAACTTATCATTTTCAGTATATTCAATCTTTTTATCTGTATAAAAAATTGCTATGTATAATGCAGCCACAAAATTTGCTAATTCATTTAATGTTATCTCACCCTCATTTGTTATGTTCTGAGAAGATTTTTCAAGCATTTCATTTACTTTAATCTTTAAGTGCTTATCATATCTTTTAAAGAAGTTTATAATACTAGACTCCATTTTCTTAAATGCAGATTTAGTAACAGCCTTAATTTCAGGTTGATCTTCTCTACCATCTGCATCAGGCAAATTAGGATCAAGCTCCTCATCATCAAGCTCATCACTTGTAACCTCTTCTGTAAATCTACTGCGCGAAAACCAAGATAAAAAACCTGCAATTCTATTAGAATTTGTATTCAGTATACTATATTGCTGTTGTAGAGAATCATAAGAGACTTTTGTAAAATCATCATATCCCAATACCTCACCTTTTACTTCAGCTTCAACTTTATCACTCGCACTTCTTCCCTTTGCTATTCGTGAAGCAACTATTTTATTTTCTATGTCAAGGTCACTTACAGATATACAATCAATCAATTTAGCAAATAACAACTCGTCACCCTGCTCAATATCACTAAAAATTATATCCAACACTTGCTTTTGAGGATCTGGGTTTGTCTTTGATAAAAGAATTACATCCTGTATAATTTGCTTGTTCGAAAGAACTTCATCAGTATTAGCATCCAACAAACAGCCATAAACAAAAGTAGATATGTTTGATGGTAAATTAACACTATAATAATTTTTTACTAGCGTCATCATACTGCTATAGACTTCATCACCCCAACTATCAAACAGATGTAACCTTGTATTAGATTCCACCTTTTTATCAATATATACATTCAGTTTACTCCCCTCTTTGTCTATAGCCTCAATACTATATTTTAAAGTAGATACTTCTTTCGAAATATCCTCTTCATCTAAGTTCTTTTTAAACATAGATAGGGGTATATTCTCTTTAGTGTTTACTCTTATGTTCAATTCTTTTAGAAAATCAAGTTTCGACGAGCTCATTAGAATTGAAACTTCGTCATTTATTGCTGATATATTTTCACCTCCAAGAGCTGCAACAGAAGCATTTGCACTACCAAACAGACAATATTGTAATTTATCTTTTAACACGAAATTAAATATCTTAGCATGCAATCGTGATGCACTCTTTTCATTCTTGTTTTCAGAACAATCCCTCCAATGATAAAATCTTACATTTTCAGCAACATCGTCACTTAATCCAAAAGGTAAAACACCATTATCCTCGTCAACTAAAATGTTAATCTCTGCATTTGGCAATGCTTTACGAAACATTTCAATAATCTTACCCTTAGCATCAAAATAAGGAGCTACAATAGTCAGCTCTTTCACCTCTTTAAAACGTATAAGAGAAGATAGTTGGTTAAATATACTAGCACTTGAGCTATTACTTAAAAAAGCAATTTCAGAGTGTTTGTCAAGCTTTTCAAAAGTAGTCAAACTTGGAGAAGGTAAAGATTCAATCCAAGGAGAAAATTCCCTAATCCAATTGATTTTCTCTTTACTAAACCCTTTAGTGTTTAATGAAACACCTCTTAAATAAGCCCATGAGTTTGCAAACAACTGTGTGTGTTTGGGATCTTTCACATCAAAATGAAATGCACCCCATACTTCATCATTTTTACCATGTCCAGAAGATGTAAGATTTCCAGAACCGATAATAAGTAATCCCTTTTTTTCTCCAAAAAACATATACACCTTTGGATGAAAAACGCCCTTAGACTTTATCTGATTAATAGAGTAAATTCTTGATATACTATTTCCTATTTTTCCAAGTACACCTTGAAAAATGTTACTATCTACAAATACCGATATATTACCAATACCCTTCGACCTTAATATTCGTATTACACTCTTTTCGAAGTAATAAAAATCAAAAGAGTATGTAGTAATTATACATGAGTGATAGTCTCTACCGCTCAATAAATCCCATATGTTTTCTTTGTTCTTCATATATATACTAACCCTCTATTAATTGTTTACCAATTTCTGATATTTTATTCTCTTCATTTACATACCCAAGATCCTCAAAAAAGCTATACATAGCATATATCCTTGGAGTAGTCCATACAGGAGTCATTGTTTCAACATGTTTCAATAAGTTATCTTCGTAACTAAACTTCAATGTGTTTTTAGTACCCGAGCCCATTTTTCTGTATGCAACTTCTAAATGTCTATTGATTATATGTTTCAAAATAAACTTTTCTAAAACATTATAAATAGGCTCATCTAGCTTATTAGAGAAATACCTCAATCCATTAATACAATCCCCATCTCTTTCCATTCCATGTAAAGCAGCAAAACCGTACAACTTTTCAAACTCACCTTCATTTTGTTTATAAATGGCAAGTATCATTTTAAATCCCTGCCACAGACTCTTAGAAATGTCCCTAGCTTTAATATTAACTCTTATCTCTTCCGATAGCTCCCAAATATCAATATCGCCAATATTACTTATCACCTCGCCTAATGGCTGAGATTTATCATCTATAAAATTGTATTTAAGAAGAGCTTCTATAAAGGTGTCACTAAAATCGTTTAAAAAGTTGCTGAGTTCAACCTTAAAATATTTACTAGATAGCGTTTCAAGAACACTCCAAAAAACTGTTTCTGCACCAAAGTGCCAATACTCATTAAGCTGATAATAATACCATCCAAAAGAAGAGTCGGTTTCTTCATTCAAAAAATCTTTTCCTTTCTGGTTATATAGTTCTTTAGTAAAATAATCCCAGTAATCTGCCGTATCATTTTCATTGATATATGATAAAACAGTAGTCATAGTTTCTTTTCTAAAAAAAGTTTGATTATCTACATTTTGAAAAAGAGGTTGATCATTACTAAAAAGTAGTTTTGTATACAATTTCCACTCATCTGTATCTTTTGGTATTATTGTAATAGAGAACTCTTCGTGAAGTTTCCCCGAGTCAGATTTGCTCAAAAAACCGTCCTCTATGTTTTTAATAAATAGTTTTTTTGACCTATCTGATATATTTTTAGCAAAAGCCTCTGCCAACATTGTCCCTGTCACAATTGACTTATCTTCAAGTTTAGTGCATACAAAAACTGGTGTGTCATCTCTATGAATTATTAATCCAATAGCTTGCAAAGCCCCCGAGTAGTATTGACCAAAAGCACCCGATGAATATTTCCAATAAGTATTCTTACCTTTCTCAATATCTGCACCTAACTTTAAATCAAATTTTAATTTCGACTCTTCTTTTGTTATCTCACTATTAGCAAATGAACTACCTGGTATTTGTATAGCATCGCTTTCGTGTAGTTCCATTAATAATGCAATCTGATACTCACCCCTTCTTATAAATCTATTCTGAATGGCAGGATTAGTGTCTCCTTTTTCTTTTGCATACACCTCTAGCAACCAACAATAAAAACCATAGTATCTAATTCGGTTAGTTAAATTTGTCACACCCGGAAGCAAGGTTGAGTAACTTGCCTGTGACGTAGTTTGTAAACCCAGGGGATCACGACCAGTTGAGTATTCATTACTTGTCCCCCAAAATGGAGCTTTCCACTCGCTTTTTTTCAATACAGCCATATTTCAATTTATATAATTATATTTTCCATAGTATTTCACTACACAATCAGAATATGAGTAAGCAAAATTGTTTTAGCAATAATTGCTAAACACAATATAATTTGCGCACAATATAATCTCTGGCTTAGACAAAAGATGTCGTAGTAAAATAACTTCACATCTTAAAGATTTACAAAATACAAATAATTGTTATATTAACAAAATGAAACAAAGGGAAAAAGCATATAGATTAATTGATAAAGTTGGGAGGGTATTTAAATGATTTCTATATTACCACAATAGCTATACATAAACACCAATAATCACACCATCCATGGCAAAAAAATCACAAGAGGAATATCAAAAGAGTTTGGCCAAGCCATTCAAGAAAACAGAGCTACACCACGCCACTCTAGCCCCAAACAAACAATAGCAGGCTATCTATTCGAAGACAAGCGTTGGGGCTTGCGAAGAGTATCCAAAACAAACAATGTTGAAAGAGATTTTGGTAACATCACAAAGAAAGACAATCCGTTCCATGCCACCTTCCTCTTTTCAAAGCAAACACTCGACAACCTAACCATTAATGATATTATTGATGGGAATTATGATGAAAGGATTGAACCAATGTAATAACGAGTAATAAGAAAGAGATTAATTAAAACAACGAGACTCCATAGTAAGTATTCTACTTTATGGAGTCTCTTGTTTATTTAAAAATATTTTAAAATAAAACTCTCTACACCCCCACACTATCCACCATCCGCTTCATTGTGTCAAAAAAGGCTTGTTTAAA
>CAZURM010000091.1:3873-6496 GCA_964622945.1 uncultured Proteiniphilum sp. | reverse complement strand
AAAGCTATCCTCAATGAACTCTCCAAAAACCCAAATATCATATTATTTATTGATGAAATACATACAATTGTGGGTGCTGGAGGTGCTGCAGGATCGCTTGATGCTGCAAATATGCTGAAACCGGCATTGGCAAGGGGTGAAATTCAATGTATCGGAGCTACTACTCTGGATGAGTACAGAAAGAATATTGAAAAGGATGGAGCTCTTGAGCGTCGTTTCCAAAAAGTTATAGTAGACCCTACAACTCCGGAAGAGACTCTTCAGATACTTCAAAATATTAAAGAAAGATATGAGGAGCATCACAACGTAAAATATACCGATGAGGCTCTTAAAGCGTGTGTGAAGCTGACGGAACGATATGTTTCGGATCGTACATTCCCTGATAAGGCTATCGATGCATTGGACGAGGCTGGTGCCAGAGTTCATATATCAAATATAGTTATCCCGGAAACTATTGAGCGACTGGAAGATGAGCTTCAAGAGGTGGAGCAGCAGAAGACTGATGCTGTAAAAGCACAGAAATATGAACTTGCTGCAAGCTACCGCGATAAACAGCGTCAACTACTACTTGCTCTTGAGGCTGAAGAAGAACGTTGGCAAAAAGAGATTAAGGAAAAACCGGAAATAGTTGATGAAGAGAAAATAGCAGAGGTAGTTGCTATGATTTCAGGTGTTCCGGTGCAACGCATCGCTCAAGCTGAAGGTCAAAGATTAATACAGATGAAGGAGCTGTTGAGAAGCAAGGTGATTGGTCAGGATGAAGCTGTTGATAAGGTTGTGAGAGCAATTCAACGTAACCGCGTCGGACTAAAAGATCCTAACAAACCAATTGGAACATTTATGTTTCTTGGACCAACAGGTGTTGGTAAAACTCACCTCGCAAAGAAGCTTGCTGAATTCCTCTTCGACTCACCTGAAAATCTTATCAGGATTGATATGAGTGAGTATATGGAGAAATTTAATGTGTCAAGATTGGTGGGAGCTCCTCCAGGGTATGTTGGATATGAGGAGGGTGGACAACTGACAGAAAAGGTGCGCCGCCGTCCATACTCGGTAGTACTGCTTGATGAGGTGGAAAAAGCTCACCCTGATGTGTTTAATATATTGCTTCAAATAATGGATGAAGGACATGTAACTGATAGTCTTGGTCGCAAGATTGATTTCAAAAACACTATCCTGATAATGACATCCAATATTGGAACTCGTCAACTGAAAGACTTTGGTCGTGGTATTGGCTTCAAAACCAGTAGTGATGTAAGTGATGTTGAATACTCACGCGGAGTGATTCAAAAAGCACTTAACAAAGCCTTCGCTCCTGAATTTATTAACAGAGTGGACGATATAGTAATGTTCGATCAGTTGAGCAAAGAGTCAATATATAAAATTATTGATCTGGAGCTGGATGGTCTTTACAAGCGTGTCGGCGAACTAGGATTCAAAATAAATCTTACAGAGCCTGCAAAAGAGTTTATTGCTAATAAAGGATACGATGTTCAGTTTGGAGCAAGACCACTTAAACGTGCAATCCAAAAATATATCGAAGACGAGCTGGCTGAGAAAATCATTACCTATGGTATGAAAGAAGGCGATACCGTGGTTATTGATTTTGATAAGGAAAAACAGGAGATACTGATGAATAAGGAGGAAAAAGTACTTAACTAATCAGTTATACCTAATATAATATTGAGTAAATATTTAAATAATTCTTATTAAAGAGACTATCCCTAAGCGGGGACGGTCTCTTTTTATAAACGCATACAATCCAATAATTTTAAAATAAACTACAGGTGTTTTAGAAGCAAATAACGGGTACTTTTAAAACAAACAATAAGTGTTTTAGAAACAAACATTAGGTGTTTTAGGTTGTTGAAGATTAAATTAGTTCAATACAATAAATTATGTCAACAGAAAAAATGAAAATTGAAGTGTGGACAGATATTATGTGTCCATACTGTTATATAGGAAAAATACATTACGAAAAAGCATTAAAGCTGTTTGATCATGCCGATGAGATTGTAGTGGAATGGAAAGCGTTTCAGCTTAACCCTGATCTGCCTGATAAAGGTAATGGAATGCCTGTCATAGAATATTTGATTAAACAAGCAGGATTCCCCGAAGAAAATATCACAAGCATGTTCAGCTCAATAAAAAAATTATCCGAAGAGGCAGGTGTCATATTTAATCTCGAGAATGCAATTGCAGCAAACACAGGTGATGCACACCGACTTATTAAAATGGCTGCAAAAAAGAATATGGACTCTTTCGTTTTAGCAAAACTGTCTAAAGCTTATTTTGAAGAAGCTAAGGATTACAGTGATTGGGATCTTCTTGTCTCTATAGGAAAAGAAGCCAATATGAACGAAGATGAGATTATAGATATGCTTAACAGCGATGAATATAAATATGAAATAAAGCAAGATATGCAGGAGGCTGCCAATCTTGGGTTTGATACAGTCCCTACTTTCTTAATGGACAGGCATCAAGCTATTGTGGGATCTGAACCTGTCTCTCTGTTTGTAGATGTGTTGAATAAAACATACAAAACATGGAAAAGTCGTAGTCTCAAAGAGCTGAAGCCTGAAACAATAAAGGGTAAATCTTGTTCGATAGATGGAACTTGCGA
>CAZURM010000091.1:0-3773 GCA_964622945.1 uncultured Proteiniphilum sp. | reverse complement strand
AATAATATATGGAGTATTTACGGGTAGGTGTAGATGATAAAGAACGCTGGAGCAAGATATGGGATTTGTATGAAAAGAGCTTCCCTGACGCAGAGATAAGAAAGGCAGACGACCATCTGCGTGCCTGCTCTGATGAACGTTTTTTTCCTTTATCAGCTTGGGAAGGAAAACGGCTGATCGGATTAATGTTCTTTTGGGAATGGGATAATTACCGATATTTAGAACATCTTGCTGTCAGCCCTGAGCTAAGAGGGCATAGCTATGGATCTCAACTGCTCAGACATCTCCGCGATTCAGAGCATACAATAATCCTTGAGATTGATCCTCTCGACAACGAGCTGTCGGTCAGAAGGCTGCAGTTCTACGAGCGTGCTGGTTACACTCTCACACCCTACAGGTTTATCCACTTGCCGTATAAAATTGATAGCCAAAAACAGGAACTGCTTATACTAAGTTTTCCTGAAATGATTAATGAGGAGCAACACAACGATTTCCTAAGATTCGTAAATGAGGAGGTAATTAAATATTGCGAAGGATATGTTCACCAAACATGATAGATTCAGGGATTAAGAACGGTTCGCATAATACGTAATGTTTGATTTAACATTATTTGTTCTCTTCTCGACTTAGGAAACATAGGATACACTATAACTACAACTTTATCCTGCTCCATTTTGATATAACCCCCAAAGCCCCAAGATATCATTCGCGAGTCGGTTCTAAACTTCACAACACAGTTTTTTCGATCCGAATAAGAAATAATCCATTGCCTGTCGATACGCTGTAAAACTTCGTCAAAAGGACATTCTGTGCGACCTTTATATTCAAAAGTCGCTTTTTTTTGCCCTGAAAAAACAGGAGGATTTATATCTTCAGACTCCATATAGTTAAGTCGCCTGTAAAAGTAAGCTGTAACTATTGCAACAGGTATCATGCCCACAATGACAAACACAAGTAGAATCTGCCAAAAACGCATGTCATATCCCCAAAACAAATAAATTGCCAACAGCACTCCGATATAAAATACCAGGAAAATAAATACCCAATAGAGATATAGGCGAAATGTAAACTTCATATTAGTGAACTTGTGGTATTGTTAACTCCTCTGTTATATATATATGAGTAAAACCCATATCTTCCAATAGTGTCTTTAACACTATTTTAGCCTGCTCAGTTGCGTCAATCAAAATACCCTGGTTGATAGCATCACCTATCATAACATTCTTTTCTCTGACAATAGCTTCATTATAATCTGAGATCTTTATAGGGTTGAATGCATTTTCACTTTCATTGAAAACCTCAACCGACTTCTCATCAATCACAGTGTCAAAAATTTTTGGCTTAGGAATAGAAACATGCACTGTAGAATCATTTTGCACATTCACATTTACATTAGTAAAATCGACTCCTGCTTTTAGGTAACCATTATATTTCAAGAGAAAATATTTATCTGTCAACGGTATATTTATATTCAGGAACTTCATATAATCTTTATAGCTTATCACACCTGTATAATTATGCTTGACGAGCGCCAACTCCTGAATATGAGTTATTCGGTTCATCACTGTGGAGCTGCTATACCCTGGTTCTTCCGCCTTTCTGCTATTACTAAAAAGCAAAATAATGGAAAGAACTACTGTTGTCAGAAAAAAGAAAAGTGTAAGGATAGATATTTTTCTCATATTCACGATTTACCTCATACACAAAAATAGTATTTTATTTTATATATGTGCCTGTTGTTGTTTTTAGATTTGTATTTAATATAAATCTATTTCAGGGCTATACAATTCATACCTCGCTCATACTTTACTCGTACATCCTTCGTTATCTCCTCATACTCTCCTCATATCATCTCCCTGTTTTATCGATGTACGTATATACGAGAGACAAATGTCATATATGCCGATAAGGGCCGAAGTAGTAGGGATATCATATAAAGGTCTATTTGGTTTGGTGTTCTTTTTAAAATTTACTATATTTACATGTTAATATTACAAAAGTGTCAAATAAACTCAATATCATAAGTGGCAGAATAGAAAAACTTCTTATAAAATATTATCGAAAGAAAACCGATTTTTATTCTGATGACAGCTATACACGATTTATGAACTCACTTAATATTAAAACATTAACTTGAAAATATTTTTTAAAATTAAGTCTACAAAAACAATGATTTTTGTTAAATATTTTAATATCGCAAACTTTTATGTTAAAATATTCGATAAAACAAAAACTTATAAATATATTTACGCCGCGAATCATACTATATGAATTCTTTAAATAACATAATTTATTTTAATTCTCTATTTAATGAATATTACAGGTTTTATATTCATTTTCCGACTTGATAGGTGAAATGCGAAGAGATAATCGAAGATTTTAGCTCCAAATAACTTGCAAATCCATCAAATAATGAGCAGAGAATTGAAATATTTTACAATTTTATAAGCTTTATTTTTTTATTTTAATTTAAAAACCTACTTTTGTGTTAGGATGAAATAATACTAAGTTTTATTAATAGTTGCTACAAATAATATACTGACTAACTGAACAGAGAATTAATTTATACAACTATTTTTTTTAAATATCATAAAATGATAATATTAGTGAAATTAAAAATATTGATTAATCTTTAAAACGAATTGCCTATTGAAACAGATTTAAAATTAAAAACCGGCAGGAGTAACAACACTTACCGGCAAACAAAAAAGAAAACAATTAAATTTAATAACTGTATTAACTTAAACAATTACAAATGTATGAATAAAAACAACCTAACAGGGAGTCGTTTAGTCAGAAAGACACCCTCAAAACATTTTTTATTGATTATGCAGACTACGTTGGTTCTCTTATTTACCTTCGTTTTTAGCTCATTAGCGGAAGTTAATTTTGCTGAGAACGCAGAGGTTACAAGCGAGGCTGCCATAACTCAACAGAATAAGAAGATTGTTACCGGTAGAATTCTTGACGAAGATGGTATCCCTATTATTGGTGCAAATATCATTGAAAGCGGAACTACTAATGGTACTATTACGGACATAGATGGAAACTTTGCACTTAACGTAGCTGATAATGCACAGATTCATATTTCTTACATCGGCTATACTGATGAAACAGTCAGTGCAGAAGGACGCACAACCATTAACATAACTCTATTAGAAGACAGAAGATTGTTGGAAGAGGTTGTTGTTGTTGGTTATGGAACCCAGGCTAGAAGGGATATTACAGGATCTGTAGCGGTTGTATCTGCTGAGGAATTAGCTGAAGTACCGGTTGCTACTTTCGCTGAAGCACTACAGGGTAGAGCATCAGGTGTTTATATTTCTACTACAGGAGCTCCAGGTGCAACATCAACTATTAGAATTCGTGGTGTTGGTTCGTTAGGCGGATCAGACCCTCTTATTGTTGTTGACGGTGTTTCTAACGTTAGTATTGAATCTGTAAACCCGAATGATATAGAATCATTACAGGTGTTGAAAGATGCCTCTGCAACTGCTATTTATGGAGCACAGGGAGCAAATGGTGTTATCATTGTAACAACAAAGCAAGGTTCAAAAGAAAGAGTACGTGTTTCTTATGATGGATATGCCGGTATTTCTACAATGGCAAATAGCGGTTATGACCTGCTAGACGCTTGGGAAGCTATGGAGTTTCAAGCAGTAGGTTTAGTAAACAGACGTGATCAAAGAAATGAAACTTCAGGATTGAGCCATACTCAGTTTGGTAGTCTTGATGCCAACGATCAACTTACAATGCCTTATGCTACAAAACCT
>CAZURM010000090.1:0-6555 GCA_964622945.1 uncultured Proteiniphilum sp. | reverse complement strand
CCACTTCTTGCAGGGTTAGCCGTAACACACAGTTTTATCCCCCCTACACCGGGTCCTGTAGCTGTTGCCGATATCATAGATGCTCAGTTAGGGTGGGTAATCCTTCTTGGATTTATTCTCGGACTACCCACAGCAATAATCGCAGGTCCTCTCTTCGGTAAATATATTTCCAAAAAGATATATCTCGAGCCACCTTTCGGTATAGATGAGCCACAACAAGAGTTCGACCCTCAAAACTATCCTTCATTCAAGTCAATTGTATTAATTATATCCATACCACTTACGTTCATACTGCTTAATACATTTACCACTGTTGCTGTAGCAAATGATTTAATCAGACAATCCATTTGGACTGAAATTGTGGAGTTCGTGGGACACCCCTTTTCAGCATTAATAATAGCCACTCTGATTGCCACCTATTTCTTATGTCTAAAAAGAGGAATGAGCAAACAGAAAGTACTTGATCTTAGCACTAAAGCATTAGGCCCTGCCGGAATCATTATACTTATAACCGGTGCAGGAGGAGTGCTCAAGCAAGTGTTGATTGACAGCGGAATTGGGCAGTTGATGGCAGAGTCTATGGTTTACTCACCCTTACCACCCATTTTACTTGCCTGGATGATATCTGCAGCCGTAAGAGTAACACAGGGCTCCGCAACGGTAGCAATGATCACTGCTGCAAGCTTGCTTGCTCCCATAATAGCAGAATTCGGACTTAGCGATCCTCAAAGAGCTTTAGTAGTAATAGCAATAGCATCAGGTGCCACTCTTCTATCGCATGTAAACGACAGCGGCTTTTGGCTTGTTGGCAAATACATGGGAATGAACGAAAAGCAAACACTTCAGAGCTGGACAGTTATGGAATCTCTTATAGCACTGTGTGGATTAACTTTTACCTTACTTGCAAGCCTATTCTTCAAATAAATCAACAATCGTTGTTCGCCCATACATCGCCCAAATATTCTCTATAAGATGTTTATACCATGCTCTTACCATGTTTGATTAATATCAGAGAAGATACGGAGAAGGTACGAGGAAGGTATAAGCGGCATGCGAGTCATGTAAGACTTAGATAAGAATCAATAGGGTTACAAATATAAATAAATTCACTTAATCAAAAATGTTAGCTGCCGTATACGTCATAATAATAAAAAAGAGACTGTCTCTTTTTTAGTGAAACAGTCTCTTAATTTTATTATTAAACGCCTATTTATGGCATTTCCAGTATTTCGTAAAATCCGCCGAAACTACCGACACTTACAACGAATCGAGGAACAAAAGTATAAATTTTGCCATCAATTGATGCATGTTCCAAAAAATATGGATCCCATGATATCATGCCATAGTCCGCATCTACAACTCCTGTTTCTTGCTTTTCAAAATCTATCTGACCATCCTGTACTGAAAATACTATTGCAGTTCCTTTTGCATATAGATCTGGCAATCTGTAATAGTCAGCTTCTTCTGCTTTTTGAACTTCCTGATCCCAAGAATCTTCAAAAAACTCTGAAGTAAAGGTACCAATACCAATAGATTTATAGGTCAGTTTCCTTTGAGCAGAAATAGTTATTTTACTTATCCCAGCCGGTGAGAGATAGTCTTCGCCTATTTCCATAACAATTTTATAAATCTCTCCACCAAACTCATTAATATCCGGATAGTTAAAAGTTAGATATGCTTTGTTTTCACCATCAGCAAAATCGAAACTGTTTTTTTCGGGTGTAAATACACCTTCAGTTTCATTACTGATTTCCACAGGAACAGAAACAGCACCTTTTGTATTTCCGCGCCACATTTCAACGGTAATCTTATTACCATCTTCTGCCGCCATCGAATAGCTTACTCTTGACGATGGAAACGATGCTTCTACTTTGTCAGTCATATCATATAAGGTTCCTTCATCCTTACATGATGCCACACCAACAAACAAGCCTATTATTGTTATTAAATATATTATTTTTTTCATATACTTTGTTTTTTACTGTTAACCTCTCTGACTTGGGTTTTGATCATCTTTAGCATCCATATTTTCATTTCCATCAAATTCTGCTTGTGGTATCCAAAAGATAAAAGCAGGAGATCCAGGACCTGTATTTACACTTGTAGCAAGAGCAGCGCCAGGATGATTTGTTCCCTCAAAGTCTCTTGAAAAACCTAAGTTCAATCTTTGCAAGTCATGTACTCTTGGAATTTCGCTCCATAGCTCAACACGTCTTTGAAACAGTATTTCATCCATTAACGTAACTATCGACCCCGTTGTATTGGAATTATATTCATTACTATTTGTAAAGTTTGCTAAACGAGCTTCGTAATTAGTATCTCTCTGACTTCCTACCATAGTTATAAATCTTCTTGCGTCATCATATCTCTGTAAGTGACAAGCAGCCTCAGCAGCCATAAGAGCTATTTCCTCTTTTCTCATTAATATGTGGTCACCTTCTGATGCGGCTGCATTAGTATAAACTAGTTTTGTTTGAACCCATGGGCTCTTTGAGCCTGTCTCTGTCCCTGGTTCTCCCCATTCTTCTTCAGGCAGATCAGGTGAAGTCCACCATCCTCTTCTTGCATCTGTCTCAGGTATTCTGTCGTATAACCAAGATGAAATAAGATGTCTGGCTTGTGAATATGTGGACTTACTATTAGGATCCATATGAGAATATACATCCCAACTACCTATAGCTTGATCTGTTTGGATTCCTAATGCCCACATCACATTTTCGGCATTTCTATTGTTAATTGGCACAATTTTGCTTTCATCTTCATAATTTGCGATTGCTGCAGGTGATTTCAAGGCCTCTTCAGCTGCATCCAAAGCCGTAGGGAAATCTTGCTGTACAAGTGCATAACGTGCTTTTAGACCATAAGCAACATATTTATCTATATGAGATTTATGCTTCTGAGTTACACTAGTATTCTCAAGTAATCCGATAGCTTTATTGATATCGCTATTTGCTTGGTTATATACATCTTGAACAGTTCCTCTGGGTTGTCCTTCAGTTCCAACTACAGTTGGTTCGGTATAAATAGGCACTCCCGGTTTTGAAGGGTCATTCTGCTGATATGACTGTACAAGCATCATATATGCATAAGATCTTACAGCATAAGCTTGTCCCATAACATAATTAGACATATCTGCCTCTTCTTCAAATTCGGCTTCATTAGCAAGAATGTAGTTTGCATTAGATATCAACGTGTAGAAGAAATTCCACATCTGGTACTGACGACCTGCATTATGCGAATAATCGCCCCAGTTGTCAAACACATAGTCATACCAGAACCATCCTGATCCGGCTGCGTCCATAACATGATCTTCTCCAAGTAAATCAAAAGCTAAAAGAAATGCGGGTAAACCTCCATTTTCTGGTTCCCAGCCACCACCCCATTCACCAGTATACATAAGCCTATAAATTCCATTTACAGCACTTAATGCATTCTCTGCACTAGAAAATACGTCCGTACCTGAAACACTCTCCGTTGGAGCAGTGTCTAAAACTGAATCGGAGCAATTATACAAGAACATTCCCCCTATCAGTGAAAGTATTAATATTATTTTTTTCATATCTAATATGCTTTATAATTAAAATTTGAAATCCAAACCAAGTGATATTGTTCTGGAAGGGGTATATGAATATCCTGTACCACCTGAGAAGTTGTACTGAGGATCCATACCTTTAATTGCAGCAAAAACATAAAGGTTATCTGCAGTAAGAGTAGCTCTTAAACTCTCTATTCCTATTGACCTGGTAAACTTTGAAGGGAGTGAATATCCGAATGTAATATTTTTTATTGCAAAATAAGAAGCGTTAATAAGTTCATCTCCCGTGCGAGTAGTCGTAAATGCACCACCCACATCAATTCTTGGTATTGAAACAATATCTCCTGGTTGATGCCATGAATTTCTTCTGTCGATATGAGTAGCTTCCCCAACATAACTACTGTACAATAAGCCATAATATACACCATCTAATATTTTACCACCGATGGAATAGGTAGTCATAATACTTAAATCAAAATCTTTATATTCAAAACTATTTGACCATGAGCCAAATAATTTTGGAAGACGATTTCCTGCAATGCTTCTTGATTGCTGGGCCCTTTGATAGCTATCAGTAATATATTTCTCACCGGCTACACCATTTTCATCATTATCCCATACCCAGTAAAGTTTTTTACCTGTAGCAGGATCTACCCCGGCTGATTCAGCTAAATAGAATGAATTTAAAACTTCACCTTCTTTGATAATATAGTTTCCTGAAATTATTTCCGGTTTATCTGCCAAGTTTAAAACTTCGTTGCTTACAGTCGAACCAATAAATGTAGTATTCCAGTTGAATCTTGAATTTCTAATTACATCATATGCAAGAGTGAATTCAAAACCGTTATTCTTCATATTACCCACGTTTTGTGAGTAGCTCTCAAAACCTGTTGATAAAGCCATTGGATAATCCATCAGCATATCTCTTGTGTATCGACTATAATATTCAGCAGAAATTGAAAGTTTATTAAGAATGCGTGCTTCAATACCTGTATTGAAATTCTCATTCTTCTCCCATTTCAAGTTTTTGTTCTCAAGTGAAGAAACCACAGTACCCGGTTCACTTTGATTTGGATTTAAAGAATAAAGTGCCTGCCATGCATAATATGAACCAATAGCATCATTACCCTGAACACCATATGATGCTTTTAAGGTAAGATTTGTAAGCCAATCTAGATCACTCATGAAAGCTTCTTCAGAAATTCTCCAACTACCGCCTAAAGACCAGAAGTTACCCCAACGTACGTCTTTATAAAAACGAGAAGTACCATCTCTACGGAAACTTGCCGACAGATAGTATTTATCTAGGTAATCATAGTTTAAACGAGAGAGGTATGAATCAATTACATAATCGTTGGTATATGAACTTGCATCACCAATTGTTGTTGCAGCATTTAATTCAAAAAGTCCTCCAAAAGGAAATCCTGTTCTTTGTCCATATAATCTCTGGTAATTATAACTATAAAGCTCATGTCCAGCCAATATATCTAAATGATGATCACCAAAATTTCTATTCCAATTTAACAGTTGATTAAATGTATAACTAAAAGTTCTTCCATCTGTTATTCCTAACCTACCCCTTGTTGATGTAGCATTACCAAAATCTGGATTCCAATAAGTTTTATTCTTAGATGATCTATAATCGAAACCAAAATTGACAGTAAACTTTAATCCTTGCAGAAGACCATCTTTTAGACCGCCAAGTTCTACGTAAGTCCTTCCGCTAACATTATCAGTAGTCCCCAAATACTTGTCTTTTTCTAAGTTAGCCAATGGATTCCATCCACCACTAGCACCTGAAGGTCTGTCATTACCCCAGTCATATTCAGGGTTTCCCTCTGCATCATATACAGTTTGTCCATTTTCATCTTTCTGATACATTGGAAAAATTGGAGACATATTCATTGCCGAGTAGAAAACGTTAGAATATGCTGTACTTGACGACTGATCAGATCCAAGAGTTGTTGAGTTTGTTGAGTTTGCCGCCATGCTAAGATTCATCCCGGTTTTAAACCATTCTTTTACTTCGGAATCTACATTTGCACGACCTGAATATCGTTGGAAGTTAGTGAATTTTACTAGACCTTGCTCCTCCAGATATCCTAAAGAAAACATATAATTAGTATTAAAACTACCCCCTGAAACTATCATTTGGTATTCCTGGCGTAAAGGATTATCAGCTGTAGAATAATCAAGCCAGTCCTCATTCCATTTTAGTTGTGTGCCATCATAAATTTTTCCAGTCGAATGATCAATCAAATCCACTACTGATCTGTTGAATGGATTATATTGTAAATTATTTCCAAAAATTCTCGTAGATCCTGAGGCCATTTCCTGCAAAGCTGCAGGACCTGCATCTGAAGGAGCAATCCCACGATCAATAAATTGATTCTTATACATATAATAGACATTTTCTGTCCACTCATAAGCATCCATTGTTTCGTATCTTGGAATTGCTCTTGAAGATATACCCCAATTGGCTTTTAAGTTTACTGATACAGTACCTTCTTTACCTTTTTTTGTGGTAATCATTACAACTCCATTAGCACCACGGGCACCGTATAGTGCACCAGCTGAGGCATCCTTAATAATTGTCATTGATTCAATGTCGTTTGGATTAATCGCATTGATAGCTCCATCATAGGGAACACCGTCAACAACATATAATGGCGTATTTGTAGCTGACAATGAACCATGTCCTCGAATTCTGACTTCAGCTCCTGCACCCGGCTGTCCGGATCCTGAAGTAGACAATACTCCAGCAACTACTCCGTCTAATGCTTTAGTAACATCAGATACTAACCTCTTATCTATCTTATCAAATTCAACTACTTGTGCTGATCCTGTAAATGACTCCTTTCTTGCAGTACCATACGCAACTACCATTACTTCATCTAGCAGTTCGGTGTCTGTAGTAAGGACAACATTTACATTTGCACTTACAGGTATTTCTTGTGTTCTATAACCCACATAAGATATGATTAATGTGCCACCTGTTGGAGCAGACAATTGGAAATTAC
>CAZURM010000089.1:0-6736 GCA_964622945.1 uncultured Proteiniphilum sp. | reverse complement strand
AAGCCCCTCTTATAAGTATTGAAACAATACATTAATAAATAAGCCGATATGAAACTGTTCATATCGGCTTATTTATTATATTATATGCTCTTACCTATAAAGTTGAGATAGCTCCAATATATAAAATTGAAGCTATCTAATTATCTGTTACTTGTTTAAAATTGGCAAGCTACTATTAGTATCCTTAATAGCCTGTTGAAGTTTTTCCATCAACAACGTTACTTTTTCTGGATGTTTTTTTGATAAATCGTTCCTTTCACTTATATCGCTTTCCAAATTATACAGTTCAACGGTATCATCTTCATAAAAATGAATCAGCTTCCAATCTCCCATTCTTATAGCACTTCCTGGTTTCCATCCGCTAGAGTGATAATGAGGATAATGAAAAAAGAGAGATTCTCGATCTAGCTGCTCTCCCTTTTCTATTAGGTTGTACAAGCTCGCTGCGTCCACATGCTGCTCCGGTCTTTGATCCAAGCTCAAATAGTCAAGAATAGTGGGATAGATATCCATGCTAATAATTGGTGTTTCCGATACTTGTCCTTCTATTTTCTTTCCTGTTGGTTTAACAATAAAAGGTACTCTAAGACCTCCATCATAAGCCCAACCTTTTCCGGCTCTAAGCGGTAGAACAGAAGTAGGCATCTCCCAGTTTTTATTGAGAAGAGTAGTTAAACCACCATTGTCCGAGGTAAATATAATGAGCGTATTATCTGTAAGATTAAGTGAATCAAGTTGATTAAGCAATCGTCCAACATTCATGTCCAATGCATATATCATAGATGCATAAGCAGCATCCGTCTGATTCTGCACGGTGTATGCCTCACCATCCTTAAGCAACACAGGCTTGCTAACCTCCAACTTATCGCGTTTCTTTTCAAACTTATTTATGTACTCTTTATTAGCCTGAATGGGAGTATGAACCGTGTAGAACGCTAAATGAAGATAAAAAGGGTTGTCTTTATTATCTTCAATAAACTTCATTGTTTCGCTCATCAGTCTGTCAGTTAGAAACTCTCCTTCGGGACCATCTTCAAGCATCTTGTTCTTGTATGGCGAATAATAGCCGCCAGGAGGCTGCCCATAATGGTAGCCACCTATATTTATATCAAAACCTTGATCTGTTGGCAATTTTCCCTCAGCTCCCAAATGCCACTTGCCTGCAAAGAATGTTTTGTAGCCTTCTTCTCTCAGTATTTCAGCAACGGTTACCTCTTCAAGAGGGAGCTCATGTATATCTTCGGGTCCAATCAATTTTCTATCTTTGGGGTCATCACCCGGAATCCAATCGGTTATACCTACTCTTGAAGGATACTTACCTGTCATGATAGCTGCTCTTGTGGGAGAACTAACAGGATTGGGTGTGTAGGCATTGGTAAATTTAATTCCCATTGCTGCCAAACGATCAATGTTGGGTGTTTCATAAAAAGTGCTACCATAGCACCCCAAATCCTTCCAGCCCATATCGTCAACTAATAGGAACACAACATTAGATTTTGTCTTGTCTTCTTTCTCTGCTTGCTCCTCTTTTTTGACCTTGCAACTGATAAGGCTCAAACTAATTAGAACAATAAATAGAGAAGTTTTAAATAGTTTCATATATGGGAAAGTTAAAATAATAACGTAATAATTAATTACAATAATCTAGTAAAAGTAATATTTATTTAGGACAACATCAAAAACTTGAACCCTAATTATCTATTGCAATATTAATTTCGCTGAAAAGAAATTTATGATGAAAAGATAACATAAAAAAGGACTGCTTTCAAGTTTCCTTAAAGCAGTCCTTATATAAAATTTGCGGTTGATCTATACAATCAACAACACTATACTGTTAATCCCATCCTGGATTATTTGGTCTTAAATTAGGATTTAAAGCCATTTCATTAATCGGGAGTGATAACAAATAGTTTTTCTCTTGAAAGTCAGGGGCTGTCAGTACTCTAGAGTCATACACATTAAGTGCTCCATTAGGTAGTGTACCCATGTCATTCTCAAGCTTTGCAATTTCCTCTGGAGAATAAAGGGTTGGATCCAATACAAAACCTGCTCTCTTCTCATTCAACACATTACCCACTTTCCAGCGTGCAATATCATAAAAACGCAAACCTTCACCCATTAACTCAACTCTACGTTCACGACGTATTTCACGAATTAACGATGCATTTGCTCCTGAAACATTTGGATACATCTCCTCTTGACGAGGGTCTGATACAGGGCTTGTAGTTAATTTTGCAGTAAAACCAACACGCTCTCTTAATTTGTTTACAGTTTTGTCTAATACTGTTTGCATATCAGGATCTCCCAATTCAGCACTAGCTTCAGCATAAATAAGTAAAACCTCAGCAAAACGGAGTATCGGAGCATCTATACTTCCTTGATGGTGATCAGACTTATCTTCATCTTCCCTATAAAATTTCACCACACAATATCCTGTAGATGAAGCTCCATTATCTGCCCATTTATAACTAACATTTTCTCCTTTGGTTATATCAATAGTTTCACCATCTAATGTAATTTCATTAAGAGCGTTAAACATATTTGCTATTGCAGGACGTCTTCCTTCTAAGTAATAAGTGAAGTCGCCTTCTTCAGGAGTTGCAATAGTTTGAAGCATACGAGGATCTCTATTGTTAAGCTCTTCAATAAAACTTTCATTTTCTGAGTGCAATGGACTACTTGTTAATGGAAGTCCATCGATAGACAAGTAGTCATCAGCCATGCTTTTCGACATTCCGAAAGGATGCTCACCAGTAGCTATTTGACGAGATACATTATGTCCTTTTCCTTGTGAAGGATCATACTCTTTGGAAAGAATTATCTCAGGATTATTTCTATAGTCTGATTGAATAAAAAGCTCATGATAACTCTTTTCAGGTGTACTGCCATTGAATAATGAATAGCCATATTCTGGTTTCATTAATTCTGCAGCAGCATCTCTTGCTATTTTAAAATACTTTTCAGCATCCTCTCCACCATGATATCTTCTCCAACTAGCTTCAAATAAAGCTACACGAGCCTTAAATGCAAGAGCAGCATCTTTACTTACACGAGACACAATAGATTTTTTAGGCAATACTTCAATAGCATGATCCAAATCACGGAGAATGTTGGTCACAACTAGCTCGCGTGGATCACGCCCTTTATATAGAGCTTCTTCACCTGCTACTAATACCTCATCATACCAAGGCAAGTCACCAAAGTTTCTTAATTTATGAAAGTAATCATATGATTTGAAAAAAAGTATTTGACCTAACACCCTGTTTTTCTCTGTTTCTGTAGCTGGTGCCAATTCATAATACTTTATAAAGTCGTTGGCTTTACGAATATTAGCCCATCCCCAATCACTACCAGCCGAAGTTGGTGCTACATTATGACCAAAACTTTTTCGATTGTAACCCCAAGGCAACATGTTATCTGAATCAAAATCTTGCTCAAGCATACCAAACCCATAAGATTGGAAGCCTCCATGGCCATTTATCATAGGGTAGAAACCATTTGCATAAAGCTCAAGCGCAGCCCCATTGGCTCCTTTAAAGAAGGTCTCTGTTGCTACTGTTTCAGACGGTTCTGTATCTAAAGGATCACATCCCGTAAACAAAACTGTAGCAAAACCTATTAAAAATATATATTTTAATAATTTCATTATTCTTTATTTTTTAAAATGTTAAACTTACTCCTACAGACAATGTGCGGCTATATGGATATTTAAATCCGTCACCTGTATCTCCACCTGTATAACTCACATTTGCTATTTCAGGGTCGATGTCTTTAATTAAACCAGTCCAATCCCATAAGTTTTGTCCGGTTACAAATACCCTAGCTCTGTCTAAACCAATTTTTCCAGTTAGAGTTTGTGGCACTGTATAAGACAGCGACAATTCTTTCAAACGAATGTAGGCTCCATTTTGTAGATATTTAGTTTGAACTTCTTTGTTTTGTCCACGATTAGATGGAACAAAATATCCGTCGGTATTATCTAACGACCAAGTATTATCTGTGTGATACTTAGTAATAGCACTCCACCACTGACCTCCATAACCCCAAAACATAAATGAGTTTAACCAAACATCACGCTGACCAACCCCTTCAAAAAAGGCGTTAAGGTTGAAACCATTCCAGTCTACTCCAGCTCTGAAGTTGAAACGATAACGAGGTGTAGAATTACCTATTATTTCTTTGTCACCAGGATTCTCTAAAGTGTTATTACCATAGTTTACAACACCGTCTCCATCCAAGTCCTTATATATAATATCGCCAATTTTCCAATCTCTTGAAATTGTTGCTTGACGAGTTGCTTGTTTTACAGCTTCCTCTTGTGTCATAATGTGACCTTCGGTTACATAACCCCAAATCTCACCAAGACGTCTACCTTCATACCAATCGTTAAGAGCTCCTGTTGGGTTATCATACTTAGTAATTTCACTGAACGAATCTGAAAGACCTACACCAACATTATAACCTAGTGTTTTTCCAAACACATTATCTATTTTATCTCTCCAATCTAGAGATATTTCCCAACCATATGTTCTCATGTCGGCAATATTCTCTTTACCACCAGAGTCACCTAAGACTGCAGGATAAGTTTTGTTCTGAACCATTCCTGTTGTATTTCTGATATAGTAGTCTGCAGAACCATACAGTCGGTTATTAAATAGGTTCCAGTCTAAACCAACATTATAGTTTGCAACCTTCTCCCATGTTGTATTTAAATTTGGAAGAGAAGGATTAGAAATACCTACCAACTGACTTCCATTAATCAAATAATTTACTAAATATCCATTTACACTTGAAATATAGTCGAAGTTTCCTGTTGTAACTTGATTTCCTAATTGACCTGCAGACAAACGTAGTTTTAAGTTATCAATAGTAGATCTAAGAGGCTCAAAGAAACCCTCTTCCGAAAGTCTCCAAGCAACAGATGCAGAAGGGAACATACCCCAACGTTTACTCTTTCTATACTTTGAAGACCCATCATAACGAGCATTAACTTCAAGAAGATATTTACCTAGATAATCATAATTTACTCTTGCAAATACACCTTGAACAGCCCATTCTGATCCAGGTTGTCTTGTAGACCTAAAATCATTAGCCATATGTAACAAAGGAATATCATTTAAGTATAAATTTTCTGTATTAACTGTCATTCCAGAATTTTCTTTTATCTCTTGGTTATACCCAACCATTCCTGAGAGATAGTGATCTCCAAGATCTGTATCATACTGAGCCCATAAGTTTACAGCAGTGTAAGTATCAGTATATTTTGCCATATAAAATTTGTTAGGAGTATTAAAAGGAAGATCCTCAACTCCTTCAGGCATTGTTTGATATCCAATCTTTCTATGATTTTGTGTAGTATTAAACCATTTATTCATGGTATAATCACCTTGAACACTCATACCTTTAAAAGGTGTAAGCTTAAACTTACCTGTAAGCCATAAATCGTTTACATCGGTTTTATTTCTACCAGCTGTAGCCATACGA
Organism: uncultured Proteiniphilum sp.; assembly: GCA_964622945.1. Taxonomy (GTDB): domain Bacteria; phylum Bacteroidota; class Bacteroidia; order Bacteroidales; family Dysgonomonadaceae; genus Proteiniphilum. The sequence goes on along the minus strand of CAZURM010000089.1, from coordinate 1,252 downwards.
CCGGAGATGTTTTTGTTAAATCTACGTCCTTCCATACCAGCATGGCTTCCATCTGGAAGATAAGGCACAACAGTTGGGAAAGTACGATATGTTTCATACTGTGGATTGGCCATACCATCATTTTCTTGATTAGGCACATCGCTCTTAGTGTGTATATATTTTGTTGCAAAGCCTATATCTAACCAGTCAGTTATACTTTGATTATAATTGAAGGTAAGATTGTAACGATCGAACTTATCCTTACCAGTTCTGTATAGACCATCTTGTCCTTGATAAGCCACAGATCCGTAAAAGTTGTTATTTTCGCCACCACCTTGTATGCTTGCATTATGCTGCTGCATTAGCGCATTGTTTTTGTATAACTCTTTAAACCAGTTTGTGTTTCCAACATAACCCCAAGCAGGATTATCTTTTGTATGTGCAGCGTGCATGATTCCTGTATTATCCACAAAAACACCAGGATTATTTACAGGATCATTCAAGTGAGCTTCTATAAGATCTAATTGATTGGGTGTAAAAAACTCTCCTTGACCATCATTGATAGACATATTATTCATAGCCTGAGCCCACTCTAAAGAATTAGGCATATCGGGCAATCGAGTTGGTGAAGACCAAGAGAAGTTATTGTTATAGTTTACTTGTGTTTTACTATTCTTACTCCCTTGCTTTGTGGTAATAAGTACTACACCAAAAGCACCTCTAGCACCATAAATTGCAGCTGATGCAGCATCTTTAAGGACTGAGATATTTTCTACGTCTTGAGGGTTAACCAAGTTAAGATCTGTTTGAACCCCGTCTACCAAAATTAAAGCACTACCACCATTTAATGATGTTCCTCCCCTAATATTAAATGTTGCACCTTGTCCAGGAGCCCCACTGGGCATAGTAACGTTTAAATTTGGAATAACTCCTTGCAAACCTTGTCCGATATTGGTAATTGGACGATCTTCCAAGACATCACCAGATGCAGAACCAACTGCTCCAGTTAAATTCACTTTTTTCTGAGTACCATACCCAACTACTACTATTTCATCTAAAAGTTCTGTATCCGAAGACATTACAACATTAATTGTGGTTCTTCCATTCACTGCAATAGTTTGAGTTTTGTAACCAACGTAGCTAAACACTAAGCTTGCGTCACTTGGCACATTGCTCAATACATAATTCCCGTCGATGTCTGTTACTGTACCTTGCTGGGGATTACCCTCCACAATAACAGTAGCTCCAATAACAGTCATATCTGTATCATCAG
>CAZURM010000088.1:0-6808 GCA_964622945.1 uncultured Proteiniphilum sp. | reverse complement strand
AGGAGCTTAAGATATCATCATATAATTCTTTCAATCGCTCTCGTAAGTGTTTCACGGCATAATGCTTACGCGACAGGAATGTATTTAGTGGAATGTTCAAGGTTTCTGCAATCTCTTTCGAGGAGATTCCTTCCAGCTCTGTCAACTCAAAGGCCTCCCTCTGCTCAGGGGGTAGTTCCGACAAAGCTTTTTCAAGCTCCTCCCACACGAGCGAACGCAGATATTCAGTCTCAGGTGTCGGATTGTCATCATTAAATAAAACCTCCGAAAACTCAGTCAGCACATCATCTTCGTAGTCGTAGCCCAATAGGGGCATCTCCTCTTCACCTTTTTTCTTGCCCCGATTTATAATAGTATTTCTTGCAACACGATATAGCCACGCCGTAACTTGCTCAATCGGCGTCAGCTTCTCTTCAACAGTCTTAATCAGCTGATAGAACACGTCTTGCAAAATATCTTCTGCATCCTCTTCACTGGAAACTCTTTTTCTAATAAATGATTTAAGTCGAAACTCATGCTCTTTCACAACAGTTTCAACCTTTATTTTCTTAATTGTATTATTAGTCTCCGTTTCCTTGACCTTCATGCTTGTCCATATCAAAATATTCTTTGTAGGGAGGACGTCTAAAATACTCATTATCGTGAGGATATCCAAAACCAGACTGTCGCCTTTTATTGATGAACTCCTTACGTTGCTCGTCACTCATCTTAGCCCATTTTTTATGCATGTGGTTTTTATTGTGGAACGGACTTCTCATCATGCCACCTTTCCCTAAGCCTACAAACAGAATACGGATAAGGATGAAGAGACCTAACGCCTGCCAGAAATTAATTACACCTAATCCAAATATGCTCGGTATAAGTAGATTCCATAATATCATAACCGCTGCACTGAGCACAATTATCCCTGCCAGGAATATGGCAACCATAAAAACGGTCTTTGCACCTCTGTTTTTCATTTTGTACTTGTTTGAATATTAATTGATTTAGATTGAAAAAGTCTCCTCCCCTGATAAAGTTCCCCCTTAAAACAACTATCCCTTAGAATAATTATCCTAAGGGAGTAAGTGTTCCTATTAGACCTTCTATTTTAATGAAGTCTAATTAGCAATGTTTATGATGTCTGAAATATCCGTGTTTGTCACCTTTCCTGTCTTTAAAAGCTTTTTTCTTTTCGTCAACAAATGCTTGTTTTTCTTCTTGAGACATAGCCATCCATTTTTCGCAGCGAGCATCAAAAGCTTCTACCGAGAAAGGATCTTGACTCATACGCTCCACCTTTTCATTCACAAACTCCAATTTCTCAGCATCAGTCATCTTTGACCATTTCTCTAGAAATTCTTTTTTAGCTTCTTCGTCGAATGGGTATTTTCCTAAAAGTCCCATTCCAAATCCTTTTTTCATCATAGTTCTCTTTAATTTTATATTATACAATTTATTATTATTCAAAGCGCTCTACTTATGTAGACAACTAGGACGAAGAAATATTTTAAAAGAACAGTTTTTTAACTTTTATTAATCACACTATTTTGCCGATTTTCTTCTCTTCTGAACTATTTCATACACAATAGGAATTATATAAATGTTTAGTAGAGTAGAGGTTACAAGACCACCCAGCACAACAATCGCCATAGGGCTTTGTATCTCATTACCCGTCTTATCTCCTTGGAAAACAAGAGGAATTAGAGCAAGAGCCGATGTCAAGGCAGTCATCAAGATAGGATTTAGTCGGTCCGACGATCCTTTCATCACAGCTATATGCAGTGGCTCGCCATCCTCTATCATATGATCATAACGCGAAACGAGAAGAATACCGTTGCGAGTAGCAATCCCAAAGAGGGTAATAAATCCAATTATGGAAGGGATACTCAATGTTCCGGAGGTTATCAGCAGTGCCAACACTCCACCAATCAATGCCAGTGGCAAGTTGATAAGGACGATAGCCGACAAGGTAAGATCCTTAAACTCACCATATAAAAGAAGGAATATCACAACAATTGCCACCAACGATGTAATTATAAGAGTACGCGTTGCTTTAGCCGCATTTTCAAACTGACCTCCATACTCAATCCTATAACCTTCAGGCAGCTCAATACTATTCGTTATTGCCAGGTTAATCTGATCCACAGCACCCTTAAGGTCATATCCCGGTGCAACGTTGGCTGACACCGTAATATTACGCTGCACATTCTCCCTGCTAATACTGTTTGGTCCACCAACAGAAACAATTTCAGCAACCTGTTCAATAGGCACTTTTCCACCGTGTCCTGTATCAATAAGTGCCGATTTAATCTGATCAATACTTTCAGTGTAATTCTCATTAAGCCTGAGAACTAAGTCAAAGCTACGCTGCTCCTCATAAATATCTGCAATCTTCTCGCCCGGGAAAGCATACCTGATGAACTGATTAAACTCTTCAATCGTGATGCCATACTGTGCCAGCATCCCACGGTTTGCCCTAATCTGCAGCTGAGGAGTTTCGGTTTGCTGCTCAACAGACACATCCACAACACCCTCTATTCTGTTAATTGAATTTTGTATTTGATTACCAAGCATGAACAGAGTACTAAGGTCGGTACCAAAAAGCTTAATAGCGATATTAGCCTCAATCCCCGACAACATATGGTCTATCCTATGACCAAGTGGCTGACCCACAGAAGTCGCAATTCCAGGAATGTTTGCAAGACGCTCGCGCACCTCTTCCAGAAACAGCTCTCTCTTTCTGCTATTAAGATCATAATTAACCTCAATCTCCGCACTGTTTGTCGATTGTGAGTGCTCATCAAGCTCACCACGCCCTGTTCTGCGAGCAGTACTCGTAACCTCAGGTATAGCAAGCATTTCAGACTCAATCAAATTCCCAATATTATTACTCTCATCCAGCGAGATGCCCGGTTTGCTTACAGCAGTTATAACCAGCGAACCTTCATTAAATTCCGGAAGGAAGCTCTGCCCCAATGTGAAGAAAAATATCACAACCACAATAAACACAGCTATAGTAGGATACAAAATCTTCTTTTTATTGTTCAAAACCTTGGTGAGCGATCTCTCATAGCCCGATGCCAACTTTCGTGCCACCCAGCTATCTTTCAGGTTCTTCTCCAGATACTTTTCATTTGTCAACATTATGCTACACATTAAAGGTGTAATCGTCATTGCCACCAATAATGAAAACGCTAATGCCACAATAAAAGCAATACCAAGTGGTTTTAACATCCTGCCTTCCATTCCTGTAAGGAAAAAGAGAGGAATAAACGACACAATTATGATTAATGTAGCATTCAATATAGATGCACGTATCTCCACAGAAGCATCAAAAACCACCTTTAACACAGGTCTTCGCTCTTCCTTTTTCAGTCGGTAATTCTCACGCAGCCGCTTATACACATTCTCCACATCAATCACAGCATCGTCCACAAGCGAACCAATGGCAATAGTCATCCCTCCCAGAGTCATTGTGTTGATATTCAGTCCCAGTAGATATAATATAATCACTGTACCCAGTAGCGATAGCGGAATAGCCACAACAGATATCACTGTTGTACGTCCACTTCTTAAAAATAAGAAGAGGATAATGATAACAAACAGAGCACCCTCCAAAAGAGCACGCCCTACATTTCGTACCGACGCCTCTATAAAATCAGCTTGACGGAAAATTGCTGTATTCATAATCACATCAGATGGAAGTGTCAATTGGATTTCAGCAAGGTTCTGTTCGATTGTCTCGGTCACCTCCAACGTATTTATATTAGGCTGCTTTGAAACGGAAATGATAATTGCGGGCTCAGCGTTCATAGAAGCGTGACCCATTTTAACGGCACTGCCAATCTTCAGTTCCGCCACATCCGACATCACGACCGGGCTACCGTTCACGGTCTTAATGTAAGTTGCCCCCAGTTCATCAAGATCATTAGTCCTTGCAATACCCCTTATAGAGTAATCATTACCAAAATCCCTTACTACACCACCAGTAGAGTTGTTGCTAAAGGTAGCTCCCACATTGGCAAGCTCCTCCATCGTCACTCCATAATAATTCATCAGTTGAGGGTCAGCAAGTATCTGATACTGTTTGTAGTCACCCCCCATTATGGTAACCTGCGAAACGCCGCCCGTCGCCAAAATAGCCGGCTTCACAATCCACTCAGCAATCGTTCTGAGCTCCATCTGCGAAGTGGTATCGCTCTGCATACCTATAAACAAGATCTCGCCCATAATACTCGATTGAGGTGCCAGCACAGGTACCACATCTTCGGGTAACTCGCTGCCAAGGGTGATTAACTTCTCACTCACTATCTGTCTTGCTAGGTAGATATCTGCACCCCAGTCGAATTCCACCCAAACAAAAGAAATTCCATGCATAGAAGCAGACCTGACACGCCTTACGTCAGTGGCACCGTTCATCGCAGTCTCTATATGAAATGTTACTAACCTCTCCACCTCCTCTGTCGACATGCCATGTGCGTCAGTCATCACTACAACCGTGGGTGCCGTCAGGTCAGGAAACACGTCAATATCCATTTCCTGAGCCGTGTATAGTCCGCCCACGATGAGTAAAATCGCTGCAAGCAGAACGAAAAGCCTATTGTGAAGAGAGAATTTTATTATATTATTTAGCATTTTGCTGTTTTGTTGATTTTAGTTAGGTTACTGATTTATTGATTCTTCAAAATCGCCGAGCCCTTCTTTTCAAAAAATAAGAGAACCCCTACAATCGATTTTATGAAAATGAACTAATGTACATGACCTTCATGAGGGTCAATAGCGCCTGCAGCCTGTGACAACTTAAGCAGTACGGCACCTTTGCCTACAACCCTTTCGCCTGCCATCAGTCCCTCTTGAATCTCTGTACGCATACCATCTGTTGCACCCCTTTTAACCAGTCGCTTGTCAAACATCTCAGGTGTCAGTTGCACATACACAAAATAATTACCCATCTCCTCCACGATCGACTCATTAGGCACTGTAACCATCGGTCTATCACCGTCCGTTACAATAAATAGTTCCACGAAACTGCCCGGTAGCAGGTTAGCCCCATTGTCAATTTGCATAGTCAACGTAATCAGTGGATTGTTAATATCAATCGACCTGCCATACGACGCAACCCTTCCCCCCAGCTCTTCAAGCGAGTAGGTACGTTCACCATTCAACATCCTGAAATTTATAGAAGTAATATCATTCAGCATCTCATAATACTTAGGCTGAATCTCAGACTGTATCATTAATCTTCTGTTTTGTGATAGAGATAAAATAGGCTGACCGGCATCTACATACTGACCATTATCTACCAGTAGCTCCATCACATAGCCCGACACAGGCGAGACAACCGACTGACTACCTGCTGAGAAGTTGTCCCTCAGGTTGTTATAATTAGCTTCGGCACTTCTATATTCCGCAAGTGCCTGATTTAGCTCACTTTCAGAAACTATACGTTCGGCAGCCAACTTTTCTTTTCTCTCATACTCAGCCCTCGCACGGTAATATTCACTCTCTGCCTCTGCAAAACGTACTGTTAGGTTGTTATCCGCCATCGCACTGGCGTCAATCCTAAATAGCGATTGTCCCGATCTTACCTCATTGCCCGCAAACAGGTTGATTCCTGCAAACTGCACAATGCCACCCATCGTTGACGACACAACACGCACATCATCGGGCATATTTCTTATCTGTCCTGTAGCCCTTATTATCTGTCCCACGCGACCCTCCTCAATCACTTCGGTAGAAAAATCAATTTTCCAGCTCTGCTCTTTCGTGAAACCCGCACTATTAGCACTTGCAGCAGATAGCTCAAAGGCCGCTTCTTCCGCTGCTTCGTGAGCATCATGCTCATTAGCATATACCTCCACAGGCTCGATTGATGCCATCGAAACACCGGCATCTGTTTCAATCTCAAACGAAAGCATAGCCTCACCCGGTGAAGTAGGTTCAATCCTAAAATCATATATCCCCGTATGGGTAGGCTCCTCCAAGGTGCTTGTAACAGACTCACTCCCCGATGTTAGTGTTACCGTCACACGTCCCTGTTCAATAGGTTTGAAATTTTCTAAAGATGTTATATGTAGTAAAATTTGTCCCGCTTCTCCTATAACAAATGGAGTTGCAACTGCATAAATCTCATAATCAGATGTATAAGCAGTCAAATAAAGCTCCTCATCATACTCATGATCGTGATCATCTGAGTGTCTGTGGCAACCCATTGATGTAGCGGCAAACATCAATAGTATTAAAAAAATGTTATGTGTTTTCATTATTTTTTTGTTTACTTAATTTTATTCTTTCTGCTTATTGGAATGATTATTTACATTTAACAAATGTGACTAAGCAGTTAAAAAAAGATTGATAAATGTTTAATTAATTCAGCAAACGGGAGGAGCTCTCAATCCCTGAGAGTCAGTAATGTAATTGGTATAATAGGATAGGGTATAGGGTTTATAAAATAAATGTGAGTGGGGGCTAACATTCAGATTGACATTACTTTCAACAACTGAAAAAAGCAAAAACGGGATAATCTCATTTATAGCATCCCTGTGTTCCTCTTTGATATCACCTCCATCTTTCAAATCAATATTTGCTTCAATACAATTTGTGCTCCTATTATGGCAGTCACCATCGTCACCATCGTAATCGGTTGCCATGCTATGGCTTTCCTCTTGTTGACAGCAGTGATTATGAGTGTTTAGGGAACCGATTAAAAAAACTATTGCAGTATCATGGTGATGATGGTGAGGCACAACATTATGTCCCAACAAAATGCTACAAGCAAAAAGTGTAAAAAACGAAGCTATTACTCTTTTTAATTTCAATCGTTTCA
>CAZURM010000087.1:0-7051 GCA_964622945.1 uncultured Proteiniphilum sp. | reverse complement strand
GCAAAGATCAGAAAGTGAGATGCATTTTTTTACAAATACTTCTTGCAAAAAACATGCTATAGAATTAAGGTGATATTACATCAAGTATAATAACATGAATCAAGCTGTTAGTAGTCTGTTGCAGCTATTTGTAAAGTAAATGATGAAGCAGGGAAAATAGCAGTAATTGTTAAGCAAAAGAGGTATTGCATATGATTTTATTTGATAATGTAGAATATGATCGTTTCTTTAATCCGCTATGTTGTAAAAACAGAAAAATATATTATGAGTGTATTGTGCATTTGATTGAAAAATCGAAGGCTGTTCCATTGCTTTATGAAACAGACGCAAAGGATTGCATCATCCTCTATTTGCGCAATTGCACATATGCAGTAGAGGATGAAAGCGGCAATGACAATGGCGATGAGCTTATTAGCAACAAAAAGTCTGATGCTGAGAATGCCGGTGCTATATTAAGATACTTTCGTTCTTGTAGCTGGGTTTCTGAACGAGAAATTGGTCGAAGCGGGGACAACATTGCTTCAGTAATGCCCTATTGTAGAAAGATGATTGATTCGATTCAACGTATTTTTGATCATGATACAAGTGGGTCACTGACAAATCATATATTTGCGATTTATGACACGTTAAAGTCTGCATTAGATGCAGAGCATGGACGGACAATCAGGCCTTATTCAAATATTTTGGTTCCGCTTACGGATAATGTTTCGGATTTGAAAAATGAGCTTCAGATTTTGAAAGATAGCATACGCACAATAATGCGTATAGTCATTAAGATGACAGAAGTAAATACTTTTGGCCAGTTTTTGATTAAAGATGAAATGATGAATTTATTCTTTAATGATTATTTTTTTATAAAAAAAGATGGGCTTATTCCTGGTTATATAGCAGAAATTGAAAAGATGCTTAGACAGATTATAAATACTGATGTATATGGTAATATGATTCGTGAATATGGAACATTAAAGCAAACGGTTGAGTATAAGGCTAGGGAAATTATTGATGGACAACTTACTGAAATCCAGGGATTTATCAACTATGACTATGTGAAGGAAATGGATTACATAGATAAAAAGATTAATAATTATTACAATCTGTATTCGACCAGGATGTTGATGGTACTCAGTAATAATACAAATATGCAAACTTATTTGAACGACCTGTTGATGATATTGAAGGAAATGAATGCCGAAGAACGTGAGATAGCACTTGCTGAAATTTCAAAGAGTTATCGGCTATCCTCTTATAAATATATTGGAAGAAAATCCATTGAACGAAGGAAGAAACGACGTCCAAATATAAAGAGCGGGGCAATTGTTATAAGCTCTTTATCGAGCGATGAGAAAGCAAAATTAACTCAGGAACTTTTATATGAGAATCCTGATAGATATAGTGTGGTTCAGGTCACAAGATATTTCCACTTATTATTAGGGGACAAGGTATCAATTGAAACTAATGAACAAAATATAAAAAATAGAGATGAAGCTATGATGATAGCAGCAAGTATTATATACTCAGGTTCGGATGAGTTTCCCTATGTAGTAGAATTTCTCGGTGGGATTGTCGAAACCGAGGTTGCCAGTATCAGTAATGTCAGAATAAAAAGGGTGAGATAAATGAGTGATATCAAACTGAACATATCAATTAAAGAAGAAAACAACGCATTGTTTAAGCGATGCATACGTAAACTTTTAGAGTCTACATTTATTGTGGGAGATAAGGATGAAAAACTATATGCATTTATCTCAAGAGAATCTAATAGACAGGATATTTCGGATTATGTACGAATGATTGGTTTTGACGTACTGGTAGATACTAATGTAAAGATTGCCATGCTAAAGACATACGAAGCGGATGAGGATGTTGTAGGCCTTAAGAGAGCAAATATTTTAACCTTTACAACAGAGCAATATCATTTGCTTTTGGTTCTTTGGGAGGTTTATCTGGAGAACCTCGGGTATAATGAAGAAAATTTAGTTATGCGTGGTGATTTGATTGATAAAATTAAAGCCTATGAGGTTGATATAGACAGCAGAAGATTGTCTGCAGCAATGGATTTATTTAAACGATATAGTTTAATTGATTTTGATGCAAACGATAAGACGGAAGAGGCAATCATCACCCTATATCCTTCATTGCAATTTGGCTGGGGTATGGCACAGTTTCGGACTGTATCGGCTGAATATATGAAAGATGGGGGAGTACAAGAGGGGCAGGAAGACTTGGAAGAAGAGGAGAATGAGGAATGATATTATTAAAATCCATTCGTCTGGTGAACTGGTATGGCTTTAATTATATAACAGTTCCCATCGGATGCTTTTCTTTAATTGCCGGTAAAAACGGTAATGGTAAGTCGGTTCTATTAGATGCTATTAAGTACGCTCTGTACGGAGATACAGTATTCAATAAATCTACAGAGAACAAAGGAAGCAGAACCTTGTCTTCTTACACCAGGGGATTATTGGATGCAACGGCAGGAACATATATGAGGCCTGCAGACCAGTTTCCAAATGTATATACCCACGTGGTATTAGAAATGTTTGAAGAAGAAATTGGACGGAATTTTATGCTTGGTACCGTAATAGGGACAAATTCTGCAAATGGTCTTATTACAAATCGCTATATTATTGAAAATTCAAGGTTAACTGATGTAGAACATGTATATGAAGAAAATGACTTGACCATTCCATATGATGGTGTTGAATTACAGAAAAAATACGGCTTTAAAATGCTGGGCGCAATAGATGGTATTGGAAAGTTTATGCAAAGGACAGGGTTGAGATTAAACACCCAACAGATAGTACCGTTTCGAAGGAAACTACGCAGTATTATGTCTTATGACCCAGATGCGAAGATAGACCAGTTTATTAGAGAAAGTGTCCTTGAAGAGAAGAAGGTAGACTTTTCAAAACTGGTAGAAGCCAAGAATAATATTGAAACATTGAATACCACATTTGAGAAGATAGATACAGAAATAAAAGAACTTGAGGAAATACTTGCCTTGTTTGATGGATTGCAGAATGCCAGAAATACTATTATTATCGATGATGTGAAAATTGCTTATAGGGAGCTGCTTGTAATCAGACGAGATATTGATGAAGCGATAAGGTTTATCGATCTGGCGAAGAGACAATTGGAAGAGGATGATAAAAGGCTGGAAGTGATTCAAAAACAAGAAAAAGATATTCAAGGTAGGCTTAAAAAAGTGGAAGACAGCTTATATGCTATGGATTGTACAAAAGCTATTCGTGCCACTGAGGAAAAAGTAGAGCAACTTACTTCACAGAAAAAGACCTTAAATACAGAGAAGAAAAACTTAGAGGCATTCCAAATAAAGGTAAGTGAATTGGTCGATTGGTTTTATGAGAAAAATATACCTGTTAATAACAGATCAGTTTTATCTTCACTTACTGTAGCTGAATACACGTCAGCTCAAAAATCAAATGGTATTAAGGCATTCTCAGTTCAAATTCAAAATGTAAGAGATGATCTCCTAGCAGCAATCACAAGACTTGAAGATGAGATAAAGCAGAATAAAACCATGCAGTTACAGCAACAGAGATTAATTGATGATTGCAATGATAAAAAAACTACCTTCTCCGAAATCCCGAATTATGTTGCACTAAAGGATGAAATAAATAGGGAATTTATTAAAGGACATATCCGTTCGGAAGCAAAATTTGCCTGCGAATATGTAATTGCACTTAAGGATGAAAGATGGAGAAATGCAATTGAATCTTTTCTTGGCAGGAGAAGGTATACAATTCTCGTAGAACCGGAGTATTATGACATTGCAGACGATGTGTTAAATGCATCTCCACACAGATATGCACATTTATTTAATACAAAATTATTAATGAAAAAGAAACTGTCTCCTGAAGAAGATTCGGTTGTGCGTTATATCGAAGTAAAAAATCCTGTGGCGAAAAAGTATTTTGAATACCAATTAGGCCGCATGCATGCGGTAACAAAGGAACAAGTGCGCAATTTTGAGAATGCTATTTCTAAAGAGGGAAGGGTATCTGTTGCTATGGACAGTTACTTCTTGCAATTTGATAGAATACGCTTTTATTATCTGGGACAGGAGACAATAGAGCTTAATCGAATTCGTGCGGAAAAAAGATTACAGACTCTGGTTAAGGAAGGGGAAACCCTACGAGAACGGAGACATGATCAGGAACAGAAAAAAGGGTATTTAGAGACAGCGCAGGGATATTTTGGCAGCTATAATTATGATGCATTCCGGATGTATGAGGATATTTTGCACAAATGTGAGATAGCAGTCAAGGAGCTTGAAGACCTTAAACAAGCGCAGCAGAATAATATGGAATACCTGGAGATGAATCAGCTTTATATAAGGTATAAAGAAGAGCTTGAAGCAAACGAAAAAGAGCGTGCTAAAGTTCAAGAATCCCGGGTAGAGATGAATACACAACTGGCAGTAAATCAAAGAGAGAAGATAAAAAAGACTGAAGAGTTAGAAAAATATAATGGTATTATGAATAAATACCAAGGACAGAATTACGATGTATATAAAAAGGCCATTGAAGATTATGACAAGTATATATCAAATAACGAAACCGGTACCGGTGGTATCCTAAAAGATCGTGGACGGGCCGAGCGCGGTCTTAATGATAGTGGGAAAAAACTGGTAGGTGCGCAATCTGCTTATAATGCGTGTAGGAATGCAGAAAACAGACTTTTAATCGGCGATAATCAGCGTTTTGCATATGAAGCAAGAAAAAATCAAATTTGGATGGATGATCTTCAGGAAATCAAAGAAAAACTCGAAAAACAAACCAGACGATACGAGGAAATATTCAAGAACGAATTTGTATTGACGGTGTTGAAATCATGTGAAAGCGCAATAGATGACTTGAAATTAATCAATGCGGAGCTTTCCAGATTAAAATTCAAGTCAAAATATGAGTTTGAAGTGAAATATGTAAAAGATGGTTCTGATTATGAGAAGATCTTGGAGTATGCAAGGTATTTAAAGGAACGTGAGGAGTTAGGAATAACTTCAACTCAAATGACATTGTCGACACTTACAACATTCACTGATGATAAAGGAATTGAATTAGAAAAGGAAATTCGTAAAATTATTAATCGCATTATTGACAATAATGATAGGGAGCAAATTGAAAAATATGCTGATTATAGAAACTATATGGTATATGAAATTTTACTTACAAATGATGTGTTAAATAAGGCTAAACTTTCCAAACAATCTGGTTTTAATTCGGGGGCCGAAGTACAGATTTCATATATGTTGATTTTATTATCTGCGTTATTGATGATATATAATGACAAATTAAATTCTACAAGACTTGTGTTTATAGATGAGCCATTTGCTAAGATGGATCCTATTAATGTTAAAATTATGCTTGATTTTATGAGGGAACAGAAGCTGCAGATGATTTTCTGTTCACCGGATAAGACAGAGTTAATTGGTAATGAATGTAATGTAATTCTTCCGGTGCTTAGAACAAGAGCAGACATAATGGAAATAGGAATTGTTGAAATCCATGAGGAGTGTAGCCTATGAATTGGGAAGAGAAGATACTTGTTTCTCTGGTAAATAAGTATCGGAGAAGCAAGAAAGACACCGGGGATAATAAAACCAACCGCAGAACTCAGGTAAAGCCGGAGAAACTTTATAAGAAATATAAAGCAAATGATGGTGACTTCGATGTAATCGCTGCAATAAATCATACTGTGGAGAAACTCTACAAGATGGGTTTTCTAACCCGTGACCAAGAAAAATTTGGTACACAGCTTCAATGTATTTATCTTGTGGATGAGCAGATTGAACAAGTTGAAGTTTATCTACATAAAAAGTATGGTTTTATTCCGAAAGGAATGAAGAAAAACAATGTGCTGGATATCATTACCAAATACTATAACTTATCAGAAATCTGTAATATGGAATGCGAACGTCTGCGAAGGGAGCTTGATAGAAATAAAATCCCCAGTGATTATGAAACACTTCCTAAAATATTAGATGCGGTTGCTTTCATAGAGAATAATCGAACAGAATTGTTTGTAAGGGAAGCTTCTGTGAAAATTTATGGGGATTCAAAATATTTTGAAGAGAACACATTGGTACCGGTTTGCCAGATGCTTCGCAAATATAAAAACAAACCATGTAACACAGATGAACTAATGGACGAAATTTTATCAGACTATATGATAAAAAAAGAACCTCAAAGATTTAGCATTAAAGGTAAATTTATATTATCCATTGACGGAAAGGAACTGGATTTTAGTGTACTTCCGGATGGTATCGAGCTGGATAGTAATTCTCTTAAGAAAATTGATTGTATCAAGATAAGAACGCAGAAATTTATGACGATTGAAAATAGGACTTCTTATCTGAGATATTCTGCTCCTGATACAGTCACATTTTATCTGGGAGGGTATGCAAATCGTTTTCAACGTGATTTTATAAAAAAAGTATATGATGATAATCCTGATATAGAATTCTTGCACTTTGGTGATATTGATGCCGGGGGATTTTGGATTCATCATAATCTTTGCGAAATAACGGGTATTAATTTTAAGACATTTTGTATGTCGAAGGATGAACTTTCACAGAAACAATATGAAAGATGCCTCCATCGATTAACAGGCAACGATGTTGTTAGGCTACAAGAATTGAAGGGAATGAGGGAGTATGTAGACACTATTCGGTATATGCTTCAGCACAATATAAAAATGGAACAAGAGATCATTAGTTTAGAACTGATGAGGTAAAGAATATTATAGCGTTTTTGAGTATTTATAAGTATATTTTTCATGTTATAATCAGCGGTTAATTTATTAAAAACAGGTGTTGAGCGTAGATTAACTGAATATATATCAAGGTTTTTGGCATAAGACAAGGGCAACAAGACAAGGGGACGCTTCACATGTCTTTCCATGGCTAACATGTTATATTTAAATCGGGGTGATATTATGGCAAGACAGGCAAGGAAAAGAAGTAGCACAGGAACCTATCATGTTATGTTAAGAGGAATAGATAAAAGGGATATTTTTTTAGATGATGAAG
>CAZURM010000086.1:0-7086 GCA_964622945.1 uncultured Proteiniphilum sp. | reverse complement strand
TATTCTCACCATTTAAAGTAGCAAAGCACATCATCGATTTAGATATTGATGAAAGGCTGGCGGCGGGTGATGTTGCTTTAGTAAATGAAATAGCAAGAGTCGATATGGATAATGGTACGGTAAAAAATTTTTATTCCTTTGCAACAAAATACTGTAGCCATCATAAACCTTTGGACTACCCTATTTATGATAGTTATGTAGATAAGCTACTTTGCTATTTCAGAGATATTGATGTGGTACAATTACGCAGAAATAAATAAATATGCAAAACCAAAGAGAGTTCTGCATATTCGTCTATGGTAAAGAATAAAAATTCATTTAATTAAGGCTAACCATGAAAAAACTAGAGCAAATAATAGTTGTCAGCTTTAGGAAAGTGAATATTAACCATTGTGTATTTTCCTTCTTCAGATTGAATTGATATATTATGTCCCAGCTTTAAAACCATTTGTTTGGCAAGATAAAGCCCCATTCCGGTAGACTTGGAGTAATTTCTTCCAGTTGAGCCTGTAAACCCTTTCTCAAATACACGGTTGATGTCCTCAGGTTTGATACCAATTCCAGTGTCCTTAATTCGAAGTAGCTTTTCTTTACTATCCTCTTCAAATATAAAAGAGATAGAGCCGCCATCATTTGTATACTTTAAAGAATTTGATATAATCTGATCAATTATAAAGCTAAGCCATTTGCTATCACTTTGTACAAATTCCTCTTCATCCCATATTGTGAAGGTAATCCGTTTATATATAAACAACTTGGAATGCTTTTTTATACTTTCTCGAATGACCTTATTCAATGATATTTCTGTAATAAAATAGTCCTTTGAAAAGGAGTCGATACGAGAATAATACAATGCCTGTTCCACATAATTTTCTATTTTGTGTAATTCATCTTCAAACTTATCTACGAGATAATCTACTGTTTTATCAGCACTATTTCTCATAAGCATAAAGCTTGCCGTAATAGGAAGTTTCACCTCATGAATCCATGACATAATAAAGTCTTGATGTTCTTTTTTCTCATTATAAAGCTTTTCAATATCATCCATATAACTACTATGGACTTTTTTTAACAGTTCCATATATAGCTCCTGCTCATAGTTCTGTGGCTGAGGAACTGCTTCCAATATTTCTTTTTCATCACTATTAATCAATTCATTAAGCTGTTTATAAAAAGAGTTATGATAAAAATAACCTGTAATAATATAGATCGATGCTAGAAATATGCAACCTAAGTTTGTATATATAATATTGCCTACAAGTTGCTCTTTATTAGAACTGACCATCATCATAAGTGTTACAAAGGACATCATTATTATGAATAATATCAAAAAGTAACGTTTACCTTCTACATATTTTAAAAATTTCATCTTATTATATAGCCTTCTCCCTTCATAGTAGCGATATAGTTTTCTTTACCTAGTTCAGCTAGCTTCTTGCGTATACGAGTGATATTTACTGTCAGAGTATTATCATCTACAAAACTTTCATCTTCCCAAAGGTTGCGCATTATTTTTTCACGGCTTACTACAGACCCCTTGTTTTGCATAAGTATATTTAGAATTTTAAATTCGTTTTTTGTAAGCTCTGCCTTTTTATCTCCATAAAAAACATCTCCATTATTTAGGTTTAGCATAATTCCATCATGTTCAATTATTGTAGCAACTGTTTCAGTATATGAGTATGTCCTGCGAAGTAGAGCCTTTATTTTAGTTATCAGAACTTCCTCATAGAAGGGTTTCTGAATAAAATCATCTCCACCCATATTTATGGACATGACCATGTCCATAGGTGTATTACGAGATGAAATAAATATAATAGGTACTTTTGAAATGTCTCTGATTTTATTGCACCAGTAGAATCCATCGTAAACAGGTAGATTTATATCCATTAATACAAGATGGGGATTTTCCTTTAGAAATATTTCAAGCACCTGGCTAAAGTCATCTAAAATTATAGTTTCATATCCCCATTTTCTTATGCTTTCTCCAATCATGTCTCTAATAATAGGTTCGTCCTCTACAATCATTATCTTCATCTCTATTCCTCCAATGGTTAAGAGTTGCTTTAAAATACTGTTTGAATCTATTATACCTTTTTTTCTGAAGAATGTAAGGCTTTAGAAACAGCTTACAAAATTGTAAGGTTGAGCTTTTAAATCGTAAGGTTAATAAAGGGATTATTTGATTTTATAATGCTAATATTAAAACAGGATTAGAAATTACTTAAATGGAGGAATTTAATATATGAAAACAGTTGTAGAAGCAAGAAAGATCAAAAAAGTGTATGGTCTAAAGGGAACTGTTTTTCCTGTTTTGCATGGAATTGACTTGAACGTTCAGGAAGGAGAATTTGTTGGAATCATGGGTCCTTCCGGATCAGGGAAAACAACTCTTTTAAATATTTTAGCTACAATAGATCAGCCAACCTCTGGCCATATCGTGATAGATGGAGAGAATATATTGAATATGAATGAGGAACAATTGTCTGCTTTTAGACGGAATAAATTGGGCTTCATCTTTCAGGATTATAATTTATTAGATACATTGACTGTGAAGGAGAATATTCTGCTTCCTTTGGCAATATCTAAAATACATGTATCAGAGCTGGAACGCAGAGTTGATGAAATTGCAGATAAGTTTGGTATTCGCCCTATACTTGAAAAGTATCCTTATCAAATTTCAGGGGGACAAAAACAGCGTACGGCGGCATCACGTGCTATAATATCAAATCCAAGATTAATATTAGCTGATGAACCAACGGGAGCATTAGATTCAAAGTCTGCTGCGGATCTTTTGGAAAGTTTAAAATCACTTAATGAACAAGATAAGGCAACAATTTTTATGGTAACTCATGATGCCTTTGCAGCAAGCTATTGTAAGAGGGTGCTTTTTATAAAAGATGGAAATATATTTACAGAGCTTGTTAAGGGAAATACATCCCGAAAAGACTTTTTTAAAAAAATATTGGATGTTTTAAATATGTTAGGAGGAAGTGCAAGTGACATTATTTGATGTAGTGAAGAAAAATATGAAAGGAAATTTTAAAAGCTACATTATTTATTTTATCTCTATGCTTTTTAGTGTAGTTATTTATTATACCTTCGTTTCTCTGCAGTATAGTACAGAAATAGCAAAGGGTATAGAATCCTCAGAGGCAATGGAGTCAATTTTTATGGTGGCGTCTGTTATACTTATACTATTTGTAAGTGTATTTATACTGTATTCAAATAGAACTTTTGCAAGAAAACGAAAAAAAGAAGTAGGATTGTATTCCCTTCTTGGTTTACAGAAAAAAACTATAGGTAGAATGCTATTTTATGAAAACTTTATTATGGGTATTATAGTATTAATAATAGGAATTGCAGTAGGGACATTTTTGTCTAGATTATTCAGCATGATTTTAGTTAGACTCCTTGGAATAGTAATAGATGTAGGCATGGTATTTTCTCTTAAGGCTGTTATTAATACAACCATTGTATTTATAGCTATTATTTTGCTTACGTCTATTCAAGGATATAGATTGATTTATAAATTTAAACTGATTGAACTGTTTAGAGCAGAACAGGTTGGAGAACAGGAACCTAAGGCATCTGTTATATCTGGCATACTGGCTGTGCTCTCTTTAATCTTAGGCTATTGGTTCGCATTTCAAAGGTTTTCGGATAATCAAGAAGTCCTTAAAAATATTAGCATAAGCCTTGTAGGAATAATATTAGGAACTATATTACTATTCTCTTCAGCGGTGGTTCTGCTGCTTAAAATGAAAAAACGCAACAGGAAAAGCTACTATAATGGAATGAACTTAATAATTACATCTAATCTAGTTTATCGAATTAAAGATAATTCCAGAATCTTAAGTGTAATATCATTATTATCTGCAGTTGCATTATCTGCCGTCAGCGTTGGTGTTGGAATGTACTATGGTTTTGAACAAAACTCTCGATTGGCAACACCCTTTAGTTATATGTATTTTTCTCAGGATGAAACCTTTAATGGGAGTGTAGATAATATAATCCAAGGAGATGAAGAGCATCCTGTTATTGCTCAAACGACAATCTCCGTAATTAAAAGCAAAGGAGAAGCTTCAAGTTCAAAGATACTATCAGAAAGAGAAGCAAATGCTGATGAGAACCCTGTGAAGATAATCTCTGTAGGTCAATATAATAAGGTTGCAAATATTTTAGGATTAACTGCTCTACCTAGTATTGAAAATGGAAAAGCAATTGCAATAAGACCAATGTATACGGACTATGAATCATCTGATTATAAGGGTGAGACTATTACTCTTAATCTTCCTAAGGAAGATATAACTCTTGAGTTTGAAGATATGACAGTTGAGAGAGTAATCAATTGGAGCTATCCTGATGTGATGATTGTAGTAAATGATGAGGATTATGGTAAATTCAAAGCACAAAGTACAACGGTAGACTATGTTGGATATGTTGTAGAGGATCAAAAGACTACGAAGAAAACTACAAATGCACTGGCAGAAATCAAGACGCCAGAATCCAAGTTATCTACATTTTATACAGAATATAGGCTAGGTATAGAAGGAGCAGCTTTTAATGTGTTTATATTAGGGTTTCTTGGATTAGTATTTATTATGGCAACGGGCAGCATAATTTACTTTAAACAACTATCTGAAGTGACTTCAGATAAATCACGATACGAGATTCTTAGTAAAATAGGGGTAAGCAATAGAGATATTAGCATGTCCATACTTAAACAAAATGTATTTATATTTGGTTTACCATTAGTTATAGGTGTGGCACATTATATAGCAATTATAAATTTTCTGAAACGATTTTTTAGTAATTTGTCAGGAGTAAATTTGATTCAGCCTATAGTTTTATGTGTAATTATATTTAGCTTTATATATGCAATTTATTTTGGAATTACAGTTAACTCATCTACTAAGATAGTTAATGGTAAATCTCTCCCAGTAGTTAGGACGCTAGTTGCTTTAGTCTTGATCTTTATGATCACACTGGTTGGAACATTGCTTTGGACTACTCCACCAGTAGAGAAAGAAGAACCTTATACCAGCGAGAAGATTATTTTGGAACTTCCAAAACCAACAGGTCAGCATGAGATAGGTACTACTGAAATACACTTGGTAGATGATACACGAGTTGATCCTTGGGTGAAGGATAAAGTAAGGGAACTTATGATAAGTATCTGGTATCCTGCACAGAGAGAGAGCGAAGAAAAAGCATTGTATATGAAACCTGGAGCAGCTAAACATTATGATGAAAACACTGTTACAACTATTGGATTAGATCCTGGACAAATTGACTTATCTGGCATAGTTACAAATGCATGGGTTAATGCACTAGTTGCAAACAGTGATGAAGGGTGGCCGGTAATCTTATATTCTCCAGGAGGTACAGTTCCAAGAAATTTTGGTACTGCAGTAGTGGAAGATTTAGCAAGCAGAGGCTACGTAGTGGTTACAGTAGACCACACATATGAAACTTCTGCAGTTGAATTTCCAGATGGACGTGTTGAAACTGGGAAATTAAAAGACATGAACGCAGAGACCGTGCTTAAGATGATGGATGTAAGAGTTGATGATATGAAATATGTACTAGATCAGCTTGCTGCAATACAGGATGGTAAAAACCCTGACTATGAACAGAGGAGATTGCCTACAGGTCTTGATAAAGTATTAAATCTTTCGAAGGTAGGTATATTTGGACATTCCGCTGGTGGCGCAACTTCTGCACAAGTTATGTATGAAGATGATAGGGTAGATGCAGGTATAGATATGGATGGTAGCTTGGGATATATGCCTGATTATCTGCTTCCTGTAGCTGAGTATGGTTTAAGTCGTCCATTTATGCTTATGAACTCAGGTTATAATGATGATGGAGAAGTAGATTCCCATCTCACTGCAAAGGATAGAAATTCTTTCTGGAAGAATTCAACTGGATGGAAATTGGATCTTGCCATACCCAATGGAGCACATTATACCTTTACTGATTATCAGATTCTTTTTCCGCTACTTAATAGAAAGTTAAGTATTTCGCCAAGGGTAATTCAACAAAGTATCGGTACTGCTGACCCTGATCAAGTGTTTGAGGCGCAGAGAAACTATATAGCATCATTCTTTGATCTTCATTTAAAAGATATCCCTCAACCATTATTGGATTCACCATCAACACTATATTCAGAGGTTGAATTTATAAAGTAAAGCTTAGTGATCAATTCTATATTAATGGTATAAAATGACTGTATACATGAGGTGCATACTATATATTATGTAAAAGTATAAGCTAGAAAAGATTACACCCCTATTATTCTAGAAGGTATATCTTTACACAGATCGAATATTAATGCGTATTAGTATCATTTTTCTATCAAAACACATGTTGAAGCTTGTTGTATTTTATCGAAACAATAAACCATCTTTAGGAGGCAGATTGGAATGAATATACGTGAGTATCGTCCAGAGGACTGTGAAATGATTGCGAATTTATTTTACGAAACTATTCATTCAGTAAACTCAAAGGATTACACAGAAATTCAGCTTAATGCATGGGCATCAAGAGACTTTGATTTGGTTAAATGGAATAATAGGCTTTCAAATAATTATTCTGTTATTGTAGAAAAGAACAATATAATCATTGGTTTTGGAGATGTAGATTGCAAGGGATATTTCGATCACTTATTTACTCATAAAGACTATCAAGGAATTGGAGTAGCGACTTTGATTTCTGATAGGATTGAAAATTACACATACCAGAATGGCATTCATATTATTACAACCGATGCTTCCATTACTGCGAAACCTTTCTTTGAAAAAAGAGGCTATATTATTCAAAAAAATCAGATTGTTGAAAAAAGAGGTCAGTTATTAAAAAATTTTAAAATGCAAAAGTTACTTTAGAATATTTTTTATATCCAGTCTGTAGAGTAGCTAATTGAAATACTATCAAATTATGAGGACACGTTTTAAGTGATTTTCATATTTTAAATATAATCTAACACCAAGGGGATACTAGGCTCAACGGTCATCATTATTGCACATACAAGGCATATAGAGTGCATAGCGTTGATACAAAGACAAACTATGTAGAAATCCT
>CAZURM010000085.1:0-7177 GCA_964622945.1 uncultured Proteiniphilum sp. | reverse complement strand
TGTTAGAACTGCAGCTGAATGCCACCAAGCTGTACCACTAGTAACAACTACATAGCTCTTACCATTGATTACCATTCCCGTAACATAAGGAGAACGTCCACCTATACGTGATAATGCAAATCCTGTACCAACCCACCAAGTTTGAAGTGTATTCTGCCAAAGTGGAGGCATTACGGCTATAGTAGAGCCTGCAAATGTGTTAACATAAGCATGGATTGAATTTGCCGCATTGGGTGCCCCTTCAGTATCACCCACCACAAAACTAGGTTTATCTGAATCATCAAGTGGCGAAATCATTTGGAAACCACTACTGTCTCCACTTGAATAGCCAGTTTCAATAATAGAGTAATCTGATGACAACGTGCCATTGGTAACCTTCACTCTATAATGCTCCCCCTTTGGTCCTCGTTTAGCCAACGCAGTAATCCATGCATTATTCGTTATATCTCCAGCTACCTCAAGGTATGACGATCCATCAGTAGATTCAGCCAAATTTACATCAATTGTTCCAACCGACTTAGGTGTACCGGTTGTTGTTGACCAATAGAAAAGCTCTGATTTTCCGTCTTTTACTACAAGCCCAACCATATTCCCTTTATAGTCGGATGTAATCACCTTCAAATCGACAACTGAAATAGAACCCAAATTAAGTGATCCTGCATCATCCAATTTATCCTTATCTACTACTTTTATAGCATAGTCAGAATTTGGATTTGCATCGATATATGCACGAGATAGCATCACAATATAGTCACCGCAATAGGCGTGATACATATTTAAATCACCATACATCTTTGAATCAGGGAAAGTCCAATTACTATATTCCCCAGGATAACCAAGTTCTGGAAATTGCTTCATAGCACCAATTTCTGCATAGCTAAATCCTGCTCCATCGGGTAAATGATCTGAGGCACCCCATGTTACAATATATTCTTGCCTGTTCGACTTATCCTGAGAAACAACAGTATATTTTACTCCCCCCTCTTGTGCAAAGTTTTGCGGTATTGAAGGGTCTGGTATAACTGTAGCCCCCCGTGTAAGATAGAACTTTGCAAGTGCAGAATCTAATGCTGCAGTAGCATCGATGTAAGGAGATATTTTCACTGTAATTGTATTATCATCATTAATCACTCCTTTATAATAGGTGTTATCTTTTCCGGTAAGAGAAAAAGAGTGTAATATTGCCGCATCATTACTAAGATCTTCGTCTTCACATGCACTGAAAAGTGCAATAATTATGATGAGAAGAACATAAAGTGTATTATTATTTTTTATTTTCATCACTTAGAAATTTTATATTTTTGTTATCCACATAATAAATTATAGTGTGAATCATTTTTATTCATAGTAACCTCTAACACGATATTGACGTGTTGTTCCTACTCCTGACTTCACTGTGATAATTATGCCATCACCAGTAATATCATGTCTACCCGATAGTGATGGTGTAATAAACTCATCATAAGTTACAGTAGCAATCAAATAAACGCTTGTCAGATCCACATCATCTTTAAGGGTCTCTGGTAATTCAAATATAATTAATCCATAACCTCCCTCTACATCCTCTTGTGAAAAATCACCTTCAACTATCTCTCCATTTTTATTGAATTCAGTAATTTCACCCCTATATTCGCCAGCACTGTGAGATGCTCTACAAACCATTTGAGAAATTGTGTTCGTATCATGTACAAAAACATACTCCTCATTTAGATCAGCACAACTCCACAATGAAGCTGCCATTGCTATAGAAAAAATCAATATCCCTATTCTATTTATAATTTTCATTTTATCTCTTTTTTATTATTATTACCAATATGGATTATTTTCACATAAGTTGTTGTTAGCTGTTTCAGAAATAGGCAATGAAAAATAATAGTATTTTTCAAGGAAGACACGCTTGGACCCACCATCAACAGTTACCTCTTCGTAAGAAAAGGTGCTATCTGCATTTTTAGTAATCATTATACCATGTGCATTTTTGTCGTTGATTACATTTTCAGCCAGTCTCCAACGGCGAAGATCCCAATAACGGAAACCCTCAGCTGCTAGTTCAACAGCACGCTCTTTACGCAACAGCTCCATAAAAGAGTCTTTATTTGGTGCATCTGCGCTGCTCTTTTCTGGCAAGCTCACTCTTCTCCGCACTTCATTTAATGCACCAAGAGCCTCCTGCTGATAACGTGAATAATCCAACTCTGCATAAGCTTCAGCTTTATTCAATAAAACTTCAGCATAACGAAGAACCGCATCATATTGATAACTTCCTTTGGTAATGAAATCTGAGTTTCCTTCCTGTAAGTATTTACGGAGATAATATCCTGTACAAGTATGTCCTCCTGTAGATGACGACTGTTCAAATGCTACGAACCCATCACTTCCTCCTACAAATGCTTCTATATCACGCCCTTCCCACTTACTACCATTGTAAAGAATAGTTGCATGAAAGCGTGGTTCTCGGTTACTATAAGGGTCTGAATAATTACCTTTATATGTATCCCAATCAAATTGAGTTCCATCGGAAAACTCGTAAAGGTCTGCCAAGTCGCCTGTCGGAACATGCTCTGCATAAATTGCATTAGTACCGTGTACAGCTCTATCACCAAAAGGGCGATTGTAGCTATCAAATTTGTGTGTTACACTGCCACTTAAAAAGCTTAATGAAAACAAAATCTCTGATGAGTTATCTTGCCCTCCATCAACCTGAAATACTTTTGCATAATCAGGAGCTAAAGCTCCACCTAATTCTTGAACTTTATTTGCAGCATCAACAGCAACTTGCCACTCACCTGCATACAAAGCCATACGAGAAAGTAATCCATAAGCAGAGCTCTTGGTAGCACGACCATCCCATTTTTCTGGCCACGATACAGGAAGATGTTCTGCTGCCCAAAGAAGTTCATTTATAACAAAACCCCAGCTTTCCGCTTCAGTAGCTCGTGCTCTGTTAATATCCGCCTCATTAGCACCATCGTCTATGCCTCCATTCACACCAGAGACATCTGTACGCAGAATTACCCCACCATATACTCGAATCAAACGATAATATGAGAATGCTCTAGAAAAGCGAACTTCTGCCATTCGAACATTACACCACTCTTCGCCAAACTTCTCTACACCATAACTTTTAATTTCTGATAATAGAACGTTTGCTCTACGAATTCTACCATACACATCACTCCAGCATTCGAAAGATCCAGCACCTCCAGTAGTAAAAGAGCTAGCCTGCATTAACGATTTATTATATGGATGACTGTATATATCCCAAGCTGTTGATTTCATTATGTCAGAATAGCTATCAAAAAACTGATGACGACTATTCGCTACTTGCGAAACATCAGTAAATGTTTTATATGATGCTGTGATATACATTTCTGCAGCACTTTCTGTACTCCATACTGCTAGGTCTGATAAGTTCCTTGTGTCGTCGATATCTAAAACATCTTCACTACACGAGGACAAATTAAGCCCTAAGGTGATAATGGTTACTATTATAATAATTGTTCTTTTTTTCATTTTCTCTTCTCCTTAAATTAAAATGTTACATTAATACCAAAAGCGTATGTTTTCTGCTGTGGATAATATCCGTTACTTACCGATGGGCTTTCAGGATCGACATACTTAAAATGACTCAACGTGAGTAAATTAGTTCCAGCCAAATAAACATTCACACTACTAAACGGAGTTTTCCTCAATATCACCTCTGGAATATTATATCCTATATTAGCATTTTTCAGACGTAAATACTCGCCATTCATTAGCCACCACGTTGATTGCCATGCATTATTTCCGTTACTTACAGTACTTAAACGAGGATATTCAGCATTCATATTTTCTGGAGTCCATGCACCTTCAATACGATAGTAAGGAGAGTTTCCATTTTCAGAAAATGATGCTGTATAGACCGTAGATGAAATAACCCCAGTATTATATGCTCCTGAGAGTTCGTAATCAGTACGTGTCACTCCCTGCCACAACAATGTAGCATAGAAATTCTTGTAATTAACCTCCATATTTAGGGAAAAATTGATTTCTGGAATCGTTCCATAGCCCATCTTAACATAATCATGATCGGCACTAATCATTCCGTCACCATTAATATCTTCATATTTTAAGTCTCCTGGTCTAAGATACCCCGAAGGTGCAGAAGGATAGTTATCTATCTCTTCATAATCTTGGAAGAGACCTATCGCTTTAAAGCCGTACCTTGCTCCAATTGATTCGCCAACGACTGCACGATAACTTGGTCGATTATCACTAATAATTTGTGAGAGCACTTTATTACGGGCAAATGCAATATCACCTTTTAAAGTGTAGTTCCAATCAGAATTAACACGATTAAAGTGTTTTAGCGATAGTTCAAATCCTTTATTTTCGACCTTCCCTGAATTTTTATATCTTGGGTAAAAGCCACCTAATGAGGTTGGGAAGTTTCCACTCTGCCCTTCTAAAATGTCTTTTGTTAGCTTATAGAAAACATTTAACTCTACACCAAGCTTTCTATTCCACATATCAAAGTCAACTCCTAAGTTATAGCTATCGGTAGTAGCCCATGTTAGATTATTATAAACATATGGATTGGTAGAATAGAACTGTGAAATTGCTTGATTACCTAGCACCATACTGTTGTTTGCTATAGAAAAAAGTGAAAAATGTTGGAAAGGAGCTACACCATCGTTACCACTTCTTCCAAAACTAGTTCTTAACTTTAAATAATCAACATTAGGCAATGCTTCTTGAAAAAAATTCTCCTCTGAAACAACCCAACCTAAAGAAGTAGAAGGGAAAAACCCCCAGCGATTGTCTGGTGCAAAAATATAAGACCCATCGTAACGAAACGCAAATTCAGCTAAATACTTCGATCCATATACATAATTAAAACGACCTAACCATGAGAGCTGACCTCCAGAGAATCCGTGCGAACCTGTAACAGGCCTTTCGGGAAATTCCGACCCAAGTGACAAGTCAACTGGGTCATCACTATAAAAACCCCTTTTTACACCAGTCATAGTATTTGAATAACTCTTTTTTGCCTCATAAGAAACTAATGCTCCCACAAAGTGTTCATCAAAATCACGCGAATAATCAATTTGTGGACGTATCAACCATGTATCGCCCCATGATGCTGATTTTGCATATGCGTTGTCTAAATTGAATCCGCTAGCACCACCTACACCCTCATCAAATTTTTGATTTACATAATAAAGTTCATAGTATCTATCGTAATTTGAATCAAATGTGTTTTGATAATTATAAGTGCCATATACTGAAGTCCTCAAACCTTTAAGTGCATCAGATAAGCCAGAAAAATCATACTCTAATTTTACATTGGTATCAACATTCCACCTTGTTTGTCGCTTATACCCCGATTCATAAAGAGCAGCATAACCATTAACTAAATAAGTTGATCCATTCCAAGCAACTGGGTAACCATTGAAGTCTGACTTCAGAACAGGCACTGAATTGATAGACTGCCTTACTGGGTTAAATTCTCCTTGATTACTGATATCTGTTCCTGGCCAGTCACGATCAGAACGATAACCAGCAATATTAGCTGTTAATTTTAAATTGTTTGCAACCTTAACATCTAAGTTTGTTCGGATATTATAACGAGTAAAACCTGTGTTATGCATTGTTCCTTCTTGATCCATTATTCCAAGACTTGCATAATACTTAGTGTTTTCAGTACCTCCACTAGCAGAAATATTATGTTGGTTCATAATACCTGTTCTAAATATTTTCTCTAACCAGTCGGTCTCTCCCCAAACATTATTTGGATCATTAGTCATCACTTTATTCTGAACATCAGCTGTCCAAAGAGGAGTAAGACCATCCATTGCACGAGCTTTATTATGCCAGTACATATAATCTGGAGCATTCAACATTTTTGGCATTGCAGTATTCTGTGTCAAGGTAACAGAACCATCGTATGATATTTTAGCTGCTCCTTCACTACCTTTTTTTGTAGTGACAATAATTACTCCATTCGCACCTTGAACTCCATAAATTGCAGCCGATGCATCTTTCAGCACCGAAATTGACTCAATATCATTAGGATTGATATAGTCTAAAGGACGAGGAGAGCCATCAACAATTATCATAGGACCATTATTTCCTGCAAAAGAGTTGATGCCTCGAACAAAGAGAGCCGTACCATCTGCTCCAGGCTTTCCAGATCGCTGAATACTGGTTAATCCAGGTATTTTCCCAGTAAGCATGTTTGACACATTTTGCATGGGTGCTCTCGTTAAATCTTTATTTGTAATTTGCGATACAGCTCCCGTCATGTGAATTTTTTTCTGCGAACCATATCCTACCACTACTACCTCATCGAGTAGTTCTGTATCTTCTTGTAGAATTATTTCAAGCGAGGTTCTACCATCTAATGGAACTTCCTGCGTTTTATATCCTACATAAGACAGCTCTAAAACCTGACTTGTGTTTGTTACTGATAAGCTGAAGCGTCCATCAAAATCTGTGATGGTTCCTTGTTGCGTGTTTTTTATTTTCACATTAACGCCAATCAACGTTTCTCCTTGTGAATCTGACACCTTCCCACTTACAATTGTTTGCCCATAGGACAAAAGTGTAAAGCAAAAGAAGATGATCAAGAATAGAGATCTAGGGACTCTATCTCTACTCAAAATTGACTTTTTGTTACTCTTCATAGATTTTTTGTATAAATTATTAATTGAAATGTAAATAGCATGTAAATTGGTCATTATTTCCCGTCAGCATATTGCAATACAATAGTTCAAAAAAAACGGTTTTTTTGAAAAAAACCGACAACCCTGTGTAATTATAAAGCGAAATTAATCATTTATTTTAATAAATAAAAACTAATAGGAAAACTGTTTTAATTTTAACGCCAAAAATATATGCTTTAAACCTAAAGACAACCAAACATATTACGACTAACTGTTTAATAATCCTCTTTTAGATAACCATTTTATTATTCAGCAAACAGCATCAGTATCAAAAAGAACAATTAAAAAGCCATTACAACACATTTTGACAACATTTAGATACTAGAGATTTGCAACAATGAGTGATGTTGCTTTTATTTGAAAAATACAAACCCAAGATAAATTATTGAAAATGGATAGTCGAACTTTGGTTATAAATAAAAACATCTCCAAACAAACATCACCCCTATTATTTGTGTTATTTAACATAAATA
>CAZURM010000084.1:5691-7215 GCA_964622945.1 uncultured Proteiniphilum sp. | reverse complement strand
AAAAAAGGATTGTGTTTTTATAGATTGTAAACTATAATGATCTATAATTACAATCTACTAGGTGGTCGTTTACAAAGCCTGTAGCTTGTAAATATGCGTAACAGATGGTGGGGCCAAAGAACTTAAAGCCTCTTATCTTCATATCACTGCTCATGGTGTTTGACTCAGTTGAAGTGGTTGGAATATCACTCAGCGTTTTAAAATGGTTCACTATCGGCTGTTTACCTGAGAAAAATGATGCTGTATAGTTATAAAAGCTGCCAAATTCTTTCTGTATGTCGATAAATAGTTTTGCATTATTTATGGCAGATGAAATTTTTAGTCGGTTTCTTATTATTCTGTCAAATGTCATTAGTCGCTCTATATCAGCATCCGTCATTCGTGCAACTTTTTCTACGTCAAAATCATAAAATGCTTCACGATAACCTTCCCGCTTTCTAAGGATGGTTATCCAGCTTAAGCCTGCTTGTGCACTCTCAAGAATTAAGAATTCGAACAGAGTTTTGTCATCAGTAACGAGCTTACCCCACTCATCATCGTGATATTTTGTATACAACTCGTCAGAGTAACACCAGCCACATCGTCCGTCTATAATGTCTTTCATATCTTAATATCTTCTATCTCTCATGCTTTGAGTTGTTCCGGAGCTGCTTACACTTGATCTTGTGCTTGTTCTACTACTTCTATTTGAGAGTCCCTGACTGTTTTGTTGGGGAAGGTTTACTTCTTGTTGCCTTAGTTGTGTTTCGAAATCGATAAGCTCTTGCTCTATTCTGTTCTGCTCGGCTTCCATCTCTTCGGGGGTGGTGGTGTATTGCGATATTGAGAGATTGGCAGGGTTGCCCGCTTTATATATTTCGCCACTATATCTTCTGGTGATGAAGAAATCGTCAATTGAACCTCTGACACTATTGTTTAAGCCGGATAGCATGACAGGCATCTGTTTCAAATAGGGAGATATTTGTGTGTAAGGAATCCAAAAAAGTGGATAGCGAGTGGTGCCTTCGTAGTTGTCGTACCTGTAGATTATAGGGCAAATGGCTATGGGTTGCACTCGCAGACTTGAAGTTGGTGTGTCGAAATAATATACTTCTTTGAGGTAGTAGCCTTGTACATCCTGAGTGTGTATGTCAGTTTCTTGAATTCCAAAGCGGTCTGTGAGCTCAAGGAAGTTGATAAGGTAGTCATCGGTAAACAGTTCCTGACCGTCAATATATTCATATGCATTGATATCATCGTTATGCAATAGGGTTAGGATGTTTGTCAAAAGATCTGATATCGCTCCATTTTCAGGCTTTGTGAGGTCTAAGTGACGATAGATTATGCGTGACCATCTTGAGTTTTCAACAATATCATTTACCTGATAATCATATTGGCTCATTCTTGTCGTTTCACTGGAACTGCTTCTCGCAGCTTCTGCTTGACGACGCTGTTCGATTCGTTCTCTTGCTGTCTCCTGTGGATATGCCATTTGAGTTGTTACTGCCAGAAGTAGTATAAGTATTATTGTTTTCATTATTTGTT
>CAZURM010000084.1:0-5591 GCA_964622945.1 uncultured Proteiniphilum sp. | reverse complement strand
TCTGATATTGTTGTTATTGAATACTTTAATCGTTGATTAATCTCATTGAGGGACATATTAATTAACTTGTACTTCTATAATAGCAATATTACGTTCAACGTTATCAGGCCCTATAGCACGAATGCCTGAGATATAAAAATAGCTTCCACGGGCAACTCGTTGCATCTGCTCTCTTTGCCTTTGAGAAAAACGATTGCCATCAGAAACTTCAGGAATGGCATTTCCCATAGAATCAAAGAATAGTGTGCGAAAACTTGTTACCTGAAAGGGTATGTTGAGTATTCCGTCGTCAATTGATGCTTCTATGCCTTCAGTGTTCATGAGTACTGATCTTGATATGTTTCCTCCTCTAAATGTTATGGGGTTGCCGTTAGCATCGCGGTATGAAATAAATGGAGTGGGGTCGGGTAGTGTTCTTACTCTGAAATCTCTTGTGGTGAGTTGCCTTGTAGCGCCTCCGGGGGTACTGACTGTGACAGTTATTTTGGCATCTTCTCCTACTGCAGTGGGTGTTGCAATCCACATATTACCTCTTCTTGCGATTGTTCCGTTGGTTATGCTTGCATTTATGTTTTGTGGTGAGACTCCTGGAACAGAGATGCTCAACTCATTATCTATGCCGGCGTATAGCACATTCATGAGAGAAGGTGCAATTGTTGCCATAGGCTCGATAACTGTGTAACTACTTTGAAACTCACTTCGAGTAGTAGTGCCGTCTGCTCCGCTTATCTCTAAATAACCTTCTAATGGGAATGTTCCTAACATGTTGGAAGATAATGAAAACATTCCATTGTTGTCTGTTTCGGGTAAATTTCCGTTAAGATATAAAGTGGGATATTTTGTGGTATCTTCTGCAGAAAGTATGACGCGTGCTTTGTAATTACTTCCCTGAAAGACTATTTCAGACTCAGGGATTACATATGCATTGAGCTTGTTTACACGGAAATCGCCTACATCAACACTATTTAGTATGTTTTCAAGAGCATCGCCTTCTGCTGCAATTAAATCATTTTCTATTTTTGTGAGCATGGTTACTGCTGCTGCGAGGGGCATATTTTCGAATCGTGTTGCTTCCCAGCTTTTAGCACCTGTAACCTGTGTGCTTAGACTTCTCTCTATAATACTTCTGCGTGAGGGGTTTTGAACAAATTGGGTTATACTTTCGCGGTAATTGTCAATGGCATTTTTAAGATTTTCACCTTCACCGTTAACTGGAGATAGCATGATTATTGATGCTGCTTCAAGATCATCTTTATGCCTTATGTTGTTGATATCTGCTCTTTTACCGTCTGCTTCCTTGACCATTAAATACTTGAGCTGATGAATGTAGGTAGTAAGCGAATCGGTCATTTTGCGTACTTCAACTCCTCTGTTGTACCATTCTTCGGCTTTTTCGGGATTTTGTTGGCTGTATATATATAGTTCATTTAGTATCAGATCATTCCTATCGGTCATAGTGTCTGACGAGTCGCTTAGACTTCTATTGACCAGACCAAAACCCTCAAGCACATCTGCTGACACGTTTAGGGCAAGCATTGCAATGAAAACCAAATACATAAGATTTATCATTTTTTGACGGGGGGAATTGGGACTGTTTACTGCCATTTGCTGTGTTTTATATTAATTGTCGCGGTTGCTTGACATTGCTTTTAGCATTCGTGCATATACTTCATTAAGCTCCTGAAGTTGTTTGCCCATTTTCTCAGTTTCTGAAATGAGCTTTTCCATTTGTCGGTTGTATTCTTCGCTTTGAACTGTTAGATTTATGTTGTTTGCGGAGTAGCTTGATGATGTTTGTTGAGATTGTTGAACTTCTTGTGTTCTAACAGTACTCCGTGTTATTTCGGACAGTTTATTTAAGTCAGATTGATCAGTAGGCTGATCGGAAGAGAGTACAGGAAATACTTTGTCCCAGCTATAATCTCTAATAGGAGTGTCGAAAGCTGAGAGAGTAAATACTATCACTTCTGTTACCATACCTATAAAAAGCAGTTCATTGCCAAAAGGGAAATGTAAAAGTTTGAACATTGCACCTAGAATCACAATTGCTGCTCCGATACTGTACATGTAGTTTATGAAACGTTTGCCTCGCTCGGTTTGTAGAAATTTTTCGAGTCGGTTTTTATATCTTTTGTATGCGTTCATATTTTATTTTTTCAGGTTTCTATATAAAAAATTGGTTAATCATCTTGAGCCGGGTATTTGAGTTCGTACACAACGGAAACCTATATATGAACGGCTTCTGTTTTGATGTTCTGAGTCTCTCATATCGGCACGTATGAAGGTTGCTATATCTTTCCATGATCCACCTTTTACTACTTTTCTTTTCATAAATTCCGGGTCGTTGGCTGTGGCATTGTAGCTGAACTCGGGATTTATATTGCTCATAAGATTATTGCCTGATTCATTGTAGGCGGTTGAGGTCCATTCAGCTACATTTCCAGCCATGTCATAGAGTCCGATATTGTTGGGTTTGAAGCTTCTAACTGGTGCCGTAATGAGAAAATTGTCTGCGGCGTATGCACCTTCGCCGGGACTAAAATTGGCTTCGTAGCAACCACTTTCGCTCATAGTGCTCTCTGATCCCCACGGGTAAATATTATCAGAGCTACCGCTACGGGCAGCAAGCTCCCATTCGGCTTCTGTGGGCAGGCGGTATTTCTCGATTTGAACTCCTTGACTGCTAACGCTTCTACGAAGGAACAGTGTTCGCCATTCACAAAAGGCGGTGGCTTGTTCCCACGAAACTCCTACCACAGGGTAGTGTGCGTAGGCGGCGTTTGAGAAATAATTTCGCATGTATATTTCGTTATTGCTGTTCTGAAAGTCGTTTATCCAGCAGGTTGTGTCGGGATAGATGTTTACTATATAGGTGTGTACGAAGTCGTAGTGATTATTGAATGGTCGCGTTATTGTTTCGTTTATGATCTTACCATCTTGTGCGATATATGCTGTATCTTTTGAGATCATAATATTGGGATTGTTTCCGTTGGCATCTGGGCGATACTGTTGTTTAGCTGCTTCTGAAGCGTCATACCACTCATAACGGAAATTCATTTGCTTTGCATCAAGCATCTTCTCGCCTGTTATGGGGTGTGTAACATAAACGCTATTGATAGTAGCCTCCTCCTCTTCTGTGTTGCGGGTCCATGGTATGGGAATTGACCAATTTAGATGAGGTGTGACAGGGTCGCCATAAATATCTTCAGTGATCTTGTAGAAATCATCTCCCGCATAAAATGGATCGGCCATACGTTCTCTGATTATTGAGTCGCGTACCCAATAGACAAACTGTTTGTACTGTGAGTTGGTGATTTCTGTTTCATCCATCCAAAAGTTGTCTACTGATACTCCACGGGTTGGAATGTTTATACCCCATAGCGAATCAATTTCGCCAGGTCCCATTGTATATGCACCACGTGAAACAAGAACCATATTGTAGGGTGTGGGTTCATCCCAAACTCTTCCAACAGGAACACCTGTTAGTTCTCCGCCTATGCTTCCCATACGACTCCCACCACAGGAGTAAGTTAGTACGATAAGAAATAGTAATAATAAATATTTTCTCATGTTTCAATATTTCACCTTCTGATTTTATTTATCGACTTTCACGTTATTTTTTTAATTATGGTCTCTCTTTTTCCTTTTTCCCCAACACATCTTACTTTTACTGTTTCTCTGTTACTCCATTGTCCTTTTTTATTTCTTTCTTCCTTTTCTTCCATTCTCTTTCTCTTCAAATAATTACAATAATCGAATACTTTTATGTGGTTGCAACTTAGGCTTGAAGCTATCCAAAGCAAAATCATATCTGATGAACATTTCGTGATATCCTTTCATCTCTTTTTTAACTTTCTTGTTATGAGAAGTATATGCGTAGCCTAAACGAAATCCATATGTGTTTATACCTGCAAATAAAGAATACCCAGCGTCTGAAATCAATGTGAAGCCACCTGAGAATC
Organism: uncultured Proteiniphilum sp.; assembly: GCA_964622945.1. GTDB lineage: Bacteria > Bacteroidota > Bacteroidia > Bacteroidales > Dysgonomonadaceae > Proteiniphilum. Next base: position 1,629 of record CAZURM010000084.1, on the reverse strand, counting down.
TATTATCATAATTCAGTCGCAAAGTTGCCTGAGTTTGTGTTTGATTATCATCGTGCAGCAACCAGACGATTGGTTGTATTTCTAACGAATTAAAAAGAGGGATATTGTATCCTGCAATAAAATTATATGTGCGGGGAATATGTGATATGATAGAATCGGAGTCTGACTTGGGTAAAATATAAAATCTCGGTTGATTGAGATGCATAATTGAGACTCCGACATAAAGCTTATTATCAGTCCACGAGATGCCTGATGTCAGACTTGGAACTTGTTTGTCTGTGAAGTTTATATATTGATAGGGATTATTTTGAAGAGTGTCGGTGATTAATATTGTGCTTCCTGCATCGTGTTTAAGATTATAAACTCCTGCTTGTATGCCTATATTCAACATACCTTCACCAAGTTGCTGTTTGAAACTGTATTGTGAGGCCAGTAAATAATTGATGGATCTATTTATGCTTTCACTATAAACTACTACTCCTACGCCATGTTTTCTTTGTAGAAATTCAAAGGGCATATCTGCAGTAATTAAAATTCTCTGAGGTCTGTTTTTTATATCTGACAATTGAGAGCGGTAAACGGCTGCAGTGCTTATTTGATCTTTTTCTCCTGCAAATGAGGGGTTATAATAATTTTTTATTTCCCAATAGTGTGTAAAGGGTGACTCCCATTGAGCATGTAATTGCATTGCACTGCACAACAGGAAGATGGTTATAAAATAAATCAGCTGTCTCTCCATTATTATAAATATAACTGAGAAACGGCTGAAAAATTGTATCTAAAAAAGAAATCTTTATTTTAAACTGCTAGGGTCTACCTTCATAAATCGAAGCATTCCCAGCATCCATCTTGGAAGCGGTTTTTTGGGATCGCGTTTGCGTAGATTAAGATAAAGATTTAGTTTCTTCATCAATGGTATTTTGTGTGCTTCAACTAGCTCTATTAACGTGCCATCAGGATCTTCGATGTATGCAAACTGACCAGCAGCTTCTCCCATATCAAAGGATTCTCCTTCGTTGAAGTTTTGAGAACTGTCCACTGTGAACGGGTAACCCATCTCTTTGCATTTTATTCTTAATGCATCTGTGTTGCGTACATCAAAACATATTTGTATGAATCCGGGATCTCCCCAATAGCGATCTTCATAAATTTTGCGAGGTGTGCGGTCGAGGGGTTGTACTAGTTCTATGTAAGATTTGCCGAATAGTTCACTGAAACTGCCTTGGCGAGGTTTGCTGTGCGATAATATGCGACGACGAAATTGTCCTTCACCGGAGGGTAGCGCTTTTAAATCGTTGAATGTTCCTGTTTCATCAGCTACGATTACATCATAACCAAGAATATCGCGATATATGGGCATTGCTTTTTCTATGTCAGTGACACCAATCATGGCACCTAAAATTCCTCCTGTTAATCTTCCTTCATCTCTGTAAATAGTGGTATCGTGAACTATCTGAAATATGTTGCCATAAGGGTCTTTCATAAAGAATGTTTTCTGCCCATCGATGCTCGTCTCTGGTTTACCTAAAAGATTTACGTTACTTTTATTACTGAATAGTTCGTAAGTCTTTTGAACATCTCTACTTTTGATTTTTGCAGCAAATACACCTAGATCTCCTGCCTGAATCT
>CAZURM010000083.1:0-7301 GCA_964622945.1 uncultured Proteiniphilum sp. | reverse complement strand
ATAAAGTAATAAAAATTTCTGTAATTACATATATACAGCTTAGATAATATATATCATTCAAAAAGATTATATTTGAATTATAATAATTAATTTTGACATTCAAATTGTAAAACACTTTTTATTGAAATATTATTAATAAATATTGTTGTATGAGAAAACTATTGCTAACAATGTTATGTGTCTTTTGTAGTATTTTAGTATCTAATGCTCAGGATTGGGCTAATTTAAATAGATTCAGGGAATCAAATGAAAAACTTGGTCCAGCTTTAACCTGTGATGATAGAGTCGTGTTTATGGGTAACTCAATCACTCAAGGATGGATTGATATGGTTCCGGAGTTTTTTGCAGAAGACAAGCAATATATCAACAGAGGTATAGGTGGACAAACTACACCACAGATGTTACTAAGGTTTCGTCAGGATGTTCTTAATTTATGGCCAAAAGTGGTAGTAATACTAGCCGGAATCAATGATATTGCAGAAAATACAGGCCCATCTACTCTTGAGATGATAGAGGATAATATTAAATCAATGACAGAGCTTGCTCAAGCACATGGTATTCAAGTAGTTTTGTGCTCTGTATTGCCTGCTTATGATATTCCTTGGCGTGAAAATATTGAACCGGTACAAAAGGTCATTGAGTTGAATCGACTTATTAAAGATTATGCTTCCAAAAGAGGAGCTGTTTATTGCGACTTCTTTTCAGTTATGGCAGACGATAGAAATGGTTTATCTGAAGAATTCTCTGAAGATGGGATCCATCCGAACAAAGATGGGTATGCCATAATGCAACCTATAGTTGAGAACGCAATTGCTCGTGCGTTAATTATGTGGAAAGAGTTTAAATGAAAACTTAATTATTATTGAATTATAAATTCTTTGAGATTTTTCAATCCCGGTGCAGAGTAATATCTTTCGAGATCACCGCGTATTATTATCTTTTTTCCAAGGTTTGAAGGATTTTCAAATATATTTAATGCATCACGTATCTTACCTGCAGACAACTCAACAGGTAATATTTCATTTATGTTTGTCTCATTTTGCTGTTCAGCAATTGCAAGACTTGACTGTCTGACAGAGCTAGGATCATTGACGAAGCTACCTACTTTGCTTCCTGTAAAACCACCAACTATATAACCTTCAACCCAGACTCCTTTTTTTTCTTGATTGGCTTGAGCTTCAGAGATACTGAAAGGTGATTTTTTTGTTCCTTTAATTGTTGGCGGTAACTCGTGTGTCTGCTCTAAAACCACATCAACGATAGGCCCATTAATCCAATCGGTTATATTGCTTACAGGGTTAACTTTAATTTCTCCTGAAGATATATCAATATTAAAAGTATATAAAGTTGATTTTTCTAAAGTATTTACAGGAAAGCTGCTGTTAAAAGAATATTTATAAATCTTTTCCTCATTTTCTCCAATTATTAACCAAAGTTCCTGTTCTGAAAGGTCTGACTCTGGCATTAATATTGCGCTTACAGATTTTGATTCCTCATCAATGGAAAGTTCTATGTTACCAAATTTGGTTGCAGGTAATAATAATCCTGTATTTAAGTCGAATGATGCTTTAGTTGCTGTATTCGTTATAATTATGCTTATTCGATTTAGGTCAATTGAGTTTGAATGATTAATATTTATAATTAATTTACTTAACTGGTGAGAAAAAGTCATTAAGACATTTTGAGATTCTTCATTAAAATCTTTAGCATTGTCTGAATACATAAAATCTATTTTTGATAAATCAGTCTGAACAGTTAAGTCAATCGGATATTCAAAACCTACAATATTATCTCTATAAGGATAGTAACCTATAAAGTCAACACTGGACCCGTCTTCCGGATAATATAATTCCTGTGATTCATTAGCTGCAGTAAATATTGATGTGCTGTTATCGTTAATATACTTTGCGTTATTTCGATTTATTGTTGAACTAAGAGTAGAGCCAGCATCTTTCATATATATACCAATAGCATCTCCGGAATCCCACACTGTATTGGAAACACGAGTTTTAGTTCTTTCTATATCTGCAATAATTTGAATACCCTCCCTTGTGATATTCCAATCTGTTGGTTCTCCTTCGCAAGACATTATAAACAAGAATAATGGCAAGATTAATGTATATCTTATTTTCATATATTAGTTTGTATTAATTAAATTCAAATTTCTTGAAAATACATTTTAATTAAAAAATTAAAAAAACCAAATATTATAAGATGAAACTTCTTCTTCTTGAATAATATTAACAAATAGAGTTTGTTTCGTCTTTTAAATATAATATTCAACAAAATGCCTTTACTTGCGTTTATAGTAAAAATAGAACAATATGGAAGAGCTGAACAAATATTCTAAAACTATTACGCAGGACCCAACACAACCCGCAGCACAGGCTCAGTTGTATGCGTTGGGACTAAAAGAAATCGATCTGACTAAAGCACAGGTTGGAATTGTCAGTATGGGATATGATGGTAATCCTTGCAATATGCACCTAAATACACTGGCGTTGGAAATAAAAAAGGGTGTATGGAGGCATGATTTAGCTGGATTTATATTTCACACAATTGGGGTAAGTGATGGAATGAGCAATGGAACAGATGGTATGCGTTATTCTTTAGTTAGCAGAGAAGTAATTGCCGATTCAATAGAAACTGTTTGTGGAGCTCAGTATTATGATGCTTTGATAGCTGTACCGGGATGTGATAAAAATATGCCTGGATCATTAATCGCAATGGGGCGTATTAATAGACCTTCGATAATGGTTTATGGAGGCACTATTGCTCCGGGACATTATAAAGGGAAAGATCTAAATATAGTTTCTGCATTTGAAGCATTAGGTGAAAAAATTGCAGGGAAACTTGATGAGAAAGATTTCAAAGAGATTGTGAAAAGAAGTTGTCCAGGTCCCGGGGCTTGTGGTGGAATGTATACTGCTAATACAATGGCAGCAGCTATTGAAGCGATGGGTATGAGTCTTCCCTACAGCAGCAGTAATCCAGCAATTAGCAAAGAGAAGAGGCAAGAGTGTCTTGATGCTGGTAAGTATATACGAATCTTGCTGGAAAAAGATATTAAGCCTCGTGATATTATGAATCGCAAAGCGTTTGAAAATGCAATTACAGTAGTTATAGCCTTAGGTGGTAGCACCAATGCAGTTCTACATCTACTTGCTATGGCCAGAAGTGTAGATGTAGAGTTAACAATTGATGATTTTCAGATGTTTAGTGATAAAGTACCTCTAATTGCAGATTTTAAGCCAAGTGGTGAATACCTTATGGAAGACTTACATAAAATTGGTGGCATACCTTTGGTAATGAAATATTTACTTAAAAAAGGATTGTTGCATGGTGACACTATGACAGTTACAGGAAAAACACTATCAGAAAACTTAGAAGGAGTGGAGGATATAGATTTTGATACACAGGATATTATCCATTCTCTTGAAAATCCATTAAAGCCCCAGGGGCATTTACAAATACTATATGGAAATCTTGCAGAAAAGGGTAGTGTTGCTAAAATTAGTGGTAAAGAGGGTGAGCGTTTTGAAGGACCTGCTCGTGTTTTTGATGGCGAGAAAGATTTGATTTCGGGTATTTCTAATGGTAGAGTAAAAGCTGGTGATGTGGTTGTTATAAAAAATGAAGGGCCTAAAGGCGCTCCAGGTATGCCTGAGATGCTTAAGCCTACTTCTGCAATCATTGGAGCAGGGCTTGGTAAATCAGTAGCATTAATCACTGATGGTCGCTTTAGCGGTGGTTCTCATGGTTTTGTTGTAGGTCACATTACCCCTGAAGCATATGAAGGAGGCTTGATTGGATTGGTAGAAGATGATGATCTTATAGTGATTGATGCAATTAATAATTCTATAAATGTCAATATTTCTGATGAAGAAATTTCAAAAAGGCGAAAAGAATGGAAGCAGCCCAAGCTTAAAGTTGAAAAAGGTATCCTCTACAAGTATGCTAAACTTGTAAAAGACGCCTCATATGGCTGTGTTACTGACGAAGACTGATATTAATTTGAAAAATTATAAGTACCGGCAGGAATTTCAAATAGTTGATATTCACCTTTACTGCCAACGCGCTTAGCTATACCCGAATTCTCAGTTATACTTTTTCCGTTTTCAAGTGGAAACCATACTGTTGCAGTGCAATTTGGAGGTACTGTAACAGATAGCTGAAGTTCTTCTCCCTCACGCTCCCAATGAGATTTAATTAAGCCTGACGGAGAATTAAAGTTAGCTTTTGCCCATGATAACTGAGATTCATTAAGTTTAGGCACACGAACGATAAATTTTTTATATCCAGGGAAATCTTTATCCTGTCGTATACCGGCAACACCGTCAATATACCATGCTCCAGGGTATAAATATGAACTGTGTAATAACGAGTGACTTCTATTGTCCTTTTCCCAACTTTCCCAAATTGTAGTTGCACCACTCTCTTTCATAAATACCCAGCTTGGATAGGTCGTTTTTGATGTCATAGAATATATCAGATCATCACGACCCTCATCACGAAGCACCTTAAAGAGCATTGCTCCGCCTGTAATACCAACATCAATATGACCGTTTTGATTGATAAGTATCTCATTTTCTAAACTCTGCATTATCATATGTCTTAGCTCCTCAGGCATTATATCGCCATAAAGAGCTGCAGCTAAGCTACGCATTGTCTTATCGGAATAATTATTGTCTTCAGCATCATAATATTTTGTATGAATAGTTTCACTTGCTATTTTTGCTTGATTGGTCCAAAGCTCAGCTTCAGCTTCTTTGCCAATTATTTTAGCAATTTGTGATGCAGTCTTAAGATTATACACCCAGTAACAATTATTGAAAAAAAGATTTTCATCTGAATAATTATTCATTCCAGCATCATTAGCACCTGGCCATAGCCAATCGCCTAGAAAGTCCCATCTGCCTCCATACCTTTGGAGCATATTATTTTCTACATGGCTATCAAGAAACGAGAGCCAACCTTTAATCATTTCAAAGTTATCTTCCAAAGCTCTTATGTCGCCGTGGTACTGATACATAAACCATGGAAGTGTAACAACTATTCCACCCCATGCAGGTCCACCACCACCATGATAGGTTGGTGCAGTCTGTGGTATTATTCCGCCACCCAATAATCTTCCACTTCCTTCTTGCATCCGTGCCCATTCAGGATCGTTCATATTGCCAACCATTGGTTCTGTTCCTTGCACATCACGCCAATCTTCAAGCCATTTTGTATAGAATGCACCTAGTTTATAATTTAGTAGACCAGTTTCTGATGTAGCATGAGCGTCACCACCATAGCCAAATCTTTCGCGTTGAGGGCAATCAACAATAAATCCACCTAAAGATAGATTTTCGAAAGTCCACTTAACTGTGTTATATATCCAGTTTTGTGTTGAATCGGAACATTCAAATTGAGTTGCATCAGCGTAATCTGTACGTACCATCCAACCTTTTATATCCGCTTTTGCAGGTGCTGAAGTTGTACCTTTTATTGTAATCCAACGTCCTGACATATAATTAAAACGATTTTGGAATACTCCTTTGCCCGATTCATTTACTACATAAGCACTGTGAAGAGCAAAAGTAATGTCATCCTGCTCTCTTTCAGAAAACTGAAAATGAATTGTATCACCTGGATTACCATTTACATGAATATCTGTCCAGCCTGCAAAATTTACGCCCATATCTATCCGATAAGATCCATCAGGTCTGTGCTCAATATTTACTGGAGATATTTCTTCAAAGAGTCTATTCGGTTCAACCTGTTGAGCTGAAAGTATTAGAGAAGGATTTAGAACTGTAGAGTTATTCCATTCAGAGTCATCAAAGTGAACTAAATTCCAATCCTTTATTTCCTTATTTGCATCCCAAATTTCACCACCGTATCCACCTACACCAAATCCCCAATTGCCAACAAGCTGATTTGGACTATTATGTGTTTTCCAACTTTCATTTGTAACAATTCGTTCAATAACATTATTATCTCTGTCATAAATATCCGTTTGTGCTATAACTATAGGTGCACGAGGTTTATCGTCAGTTGCATAAGGAGCGAAAATTGACCATGCTGTACCTAACCAAAATGCGATAACATTTTCACCTTGATTGAGATTAGATGCAATATCGTATGCTATGTAACGGGCACGTTTGGTGTAATCTGTAACAGCTGGTGCAAGCACATGATCGTCTATTCTTTGACCATTTACATATACTTCATGAAAACCTACAGATGCAACAAAAAGTGTTGCTTTTGCAGGTTTTTTTTCAATAGAAAAACTTTTTCTAAACCATGGATCTTGCATTTTGTTTGGTCCCTCGGCAGGATTATATGATTCACCCGTACCAATCCAATCTGCTGTCCACTCATTTTGTGAAAATAGACCTGTGCTCCACATTGAAATTTTACTGAAGTCTGATTCAATTCCATTTTCATCTTTTACCGCTACTTTCCAAAAATAGGTTTTGTCAGATTTTAAAGGAATACCGGCAAACTCAATTAGTTGCATTTTATCAGAATCAATCCACCCTGAATCCCAAACATCACCGTAGTTGGCTTTCAATAACTTTTCGGAGCTGCTAACAAGAATATGATAAGCGGTCTGCCTTTGGTTATAATTAGAGTTCTTAGTAGGTTCTAATGTCCAGCTCATTCGAGGTTTTTCTACATCCAATCCAGTTGGATTTGTAAGATATTCTAATGTTAGGTTGACAGGTGTAATACTACTTTTTGAACTACTTGAGCATGAGGCAAATAATAGTTGTAATAGTAGGATAAACGAAAGATAAACGAGAGTTTTTTTTATTTTCATTATAATTTAAAAAAAATCAATATTAAAAGTATGATTACCTGCATTGAGGCTGATAATGTTGAGCTCTGTGTCAATTCCTTGCCTCCTTGGTAATAAACATCAATGTTTGACATATTAATTCTGCTGTCCTGTCATCATTCAAACGTCTGCTATTGAAAGTAACTGTTTATTGAAATTCAGAGCTTTTTCACAAAAAATTGATATTCTCCTGAGTTGAGTTTTATTATTACCATTTCATTATTTTTACTTATAATCTCAATATCTGTAGATGATTCAAGTGGCTTGGTTCCTTCACTAATCAAATTAGTATCTGTAGCCTGTAAGTAAAGAGTAGCAGTAGTATTAGCAGGTATATGAAAATTATATTCACAGATATCACCTTTTATTTCCCAGCTACTTTCAATTCGTCCATACATAGAGTCATAGTAACCTTTAGCGTAAGTCATCTGCTCTGTTGGATCTGGTTCAGGTTTTAAAATAAAATGTTTAAATC
>CAZURM010000082.1:0-7848 GCA_964622945.1 uncultured Proteiniphilum sp. | reverse complement strand
TCAGCACCATAAATAGCAGTATGATAACTGCTGAAATAACTATAAGGGTGATTGATAGTGTTGACATAGTTTTACTTTTATAAGTCTCTTTGTCTAAAATTAAGGCTTCAAGTTATTAATATTTTTTTATAAAATGATGTTTTATTGTTAATATAATAAAGGAAGAGGCCACCTCGATCGAGAAGGCCTCTTCTGTTATTGGTTAACGTGATATCAGCATTAAGGTAAAAAAGATTGTTTTAGGTTATCGCTACAAAGATAAGTCTCAATTTTGAATGGGCAAAATAAAAAAACATATTATAAAACAGTGTTATATAATATGTTTTTAGGATCTTCTTTTACTAAATAGTGTTAACGTAATGAGCTGTTGCATTTTGCCTATTTATAAAAAATACAAAAAAAGAGGGTGAAATTAATCTACCCTCTTCTGTTTACTTGTGAGAATTATTTTCTAATACCTAATTCTTTAATAATCGCACGATATCTTTCGATATCTTTGTCGATTAGGTAATCAAGCAAGCGGCGACGCTTACCTACTAATACTCTCAATGCCCTTTCTGTGCTATAATCTTTTTTGTTTGACTTCAAGTGTGTAGTCAAATGCGAAATACGGTATGAAAACAATGCTATCTGAGCCTCTGGTGTGCCAGTATCAGTGTTAGACTTCCCGTACTTTGCAAAGATCTCTTGCTTCTTTTTAGAATCTAAATACATGTTTGTTTTAATAAAACGTTATATAAACTTTGGGCTGCAAAGATAGTTCTATTTTTTTTATTTACAAACGGTTTACTACATTTTTCAATCGCGACGGCGTAATCTATCTCTCAATCTATCAATCGCTGAAGTAATTTCTTGATCAGGCTCTATAACATTATACTCGCCCCAGAAGTCAGGGTCAATAAAATATTCAACCCTCTCGGCAATAACATCTGTAGATCGTATTCGCTCTTCTCGTGGAAATCTGACTACATTATCATCGTATCTGTCGGTTATCGCTATCTCTGAACCTATTGTATAATTGGTGGAAAACAGACCAAAGAAGCGGTTTGTCCACCTTACTCTAAACTCTACTTCGGTACTGCTGTAATTAAAATACCATAATCCATCATCTTCAATAAAATCAATTATATATTGTGCTTTTTCAACATCAACGCGCATTCGGGAAGGTTTTCGTCTTATAAAGATGCTAAAGGCATCACTACGATTTTCTACATTCATATTGAATTCCATACGTGCAAATGCGAGAGATTCATGCTCAAGATAAATTGTTCCCCTGAAAAGAATATCCTCAATTCCCGGCTTTGGTTCAAAAAAGATCCTGTAGTGAGGTTTATTGTTGATATTTACGAGCCCTTCAATATAATATGAATAGTCAGAGCCATCAGTGCCAAACACAATTTCGGGATTTTTTGCAATATCAAGTAAAAGAGCATCACTAATACCTCCCTGAAATTTCATGAGAATAGTGTCGCGTGGCGATACGTCTGTTGCCTTACGACCAATATATATACGCGCTTGATCGTTAGTATAGGATCGGTAATTTGCCTTGTAAACATCAAGTACCGTTTCAACCAGAGAGATATATCTGGAGCCTTTTTTTACCGATTCACGATAGAAGGCAACCATCATATTAGCATCTGATGAATAGTTGTTTGATATTCTCCGTAAAGCATCCCTTACCAACTGAGAACCATCGCCTGACACTACCTGTATCTCACTCAACTGAATAGGTGAGGGAATTAATGATATGTGATTATTGGGACTATCTATTAACGTGACTATAGGTATCTCCCTGTTTGAGTAGCCCAGATGGCGTATTACTAATTGAGAATTCTGTGAATTTGAAGGTACGCGTAAAGAGAAATACCCATCTTGATTTGTTACTGTAGATACATTCATAAGATTTACAGAAACACTTGCATTTGCCAAAGGTTGGTTGGTGTCACCTCCCAAAACTCTTCCCCTTAGCACAAAAGTTGAGTCTTGTTGTTGTCCGATATTTCCCGAATAGATGTTTGTGGCTGGGAATAGGACTAATATTAAGAGAAATGTTATTAAGTTTTTCATTTGATTGTTCCTTTTTATGAATGTGAATAATATAAAAAAGAAAAAGAGAACTTGTTGATACAAATATACAAATTAATATGAAATATATAATCGCACATGTTATATAATACAGATTAATAAATTATAGTGAGGCTTATGCTTAATTTAACCGTGATATTTGATTAAATTTGTACGATTAAATCTGATTAAGATAATGGTTTACAGATACGATTTTCTGGTTATTGGATCAGGTATAGCTGGTATGAGCTATGCTTTGAAAGTTGCACAACATGGCAAAGTGGCAATTATTGCTAAAAATCAACTGGAAGAAGCTAACACTTATTATGCACAGGGAGGGATAGCATCGGTTACAAATCCATGGGATAATTTTGATAAACATATTGCTGATACGCTGGATGCAGGTGGTGGACTTTGTGACCTTCAGGTTGTGAAGAAAGTGGTCAGGGAGGCCCCTGCTCAGATAAAGGAGCTTATCAACTGGGGTGTTAAGTTTGATAAAGATGATAAGGGAAACTTTGACTTGCATCGTGAAGGTGGACATTCTGAGTTTAGAATTCTGCATCATAAAGATAGTACAGGTGCAGAGATTCAAGTGAGCCTGATAGATGCAATTCGCAGGCATCCCAATATTGATGTTTTTGACAGCCATTTTGCAATTGAGGTGCTCACTCAGCATCATTTAGGGCAGATAGTTACACGCCATACTCCCGGCATTGAGTGTTATGGTGCATATATACTTAATGATAAGACAGATGAAATAGATACTTTCTTGTCTAAGGTTACAATGATGGCTACAGGAGGCATAGGTTCTGTATATCAGACAACTACAAACCCTGACGTAGCAACAGGTGACGGTATTGCTATGGTTTCTCGTGCCAAGGGAGATATGAAAGGAATGGAGTTTGTACAGTTTCACCCGACAGCTCTTTATCATCCTGGTGCAAGACCTTCGTTTCTGATAACTGAAGCGATGCGTGGTTATGGCGGTATACTCAAAACTCTGAATGGCAAGGAATTTATGCATAAATATGATGAAAGGGGGTCGCTCGCTCCCCGTGATATTGTTGCTCGTGCCATTGATACAGAGATGAAAGAGCGTGGGGATGATCATGTTTTTCTGGATATTACATTTAAAGATGCAGAAGAGACTAAAGAACAGTTTCCAACAATTTATCAAAAATGTTTGTCATTTGGGATAGATATCACAAAAGAGATGATTCCTGTTGCTCCTGCTGCTCATTATCTTTGTGGAGGTATAAGTGTTAATATTAATGGTGAGACAAGTATTGATCGTTTGTATGCTAACGGAGAGTGTGCTTGCACTGGTCTTCATGGGGCAAACCGACTTGCTTCAAATTCTTTGATTGAAGCTGTTGTTTATGCAGATGCAGCTGCTAAACATTCTATTCCGCTGATTGGTGATTATACTTTTCAAGAGGAGATTCCACCATGGAATGCTGAAGGCACTACTTCGCCTGAGGAGATGATTTTAATTACTCAGAGTTATAAGGAAGTGGGACAAATCATGTCTTCGTATGTAGGTATAGTGCGGTCTGACATCAGGCTTCAGCGTGCAATGAACAGGTTGAATATTCTTTTTCGTGAAACAGAAAACCTATTTCAGAGGTCGGTTGTGTCACGTGATATATGTGAATTGAGAAATATTATTAAAGTTGGCTATCTTGTTATAAAGCAGGCAATGGCTCGTAAGGAAAGCAGAGGTTTGCATTTCACTGTTGATTATCCTGATCGTGATCCTAACTCAGTTTTATGAGAAAATCAATTAATATAAACGGTACTCTGATTGACCTGTCTACTCCTCTTGTGATGGGTGTTTTGAATGTTACGCCTGACTCTTTTTTTAAAGGTAGTAGGAAGCGGTCGGAGGATGAGATTATTAACCGATGCAGACAAATTGTTGACGAGGGAGGATCAATAATTGATGTGGGAGCACAATCAACAACTCCTGCATCTGTGATGCTTACGGCTGATGAGGAGGCGAACAGGTTGATGCCAACACTAAAGCTTATCCGTAAAGAGTTTCCTGATCAGATAATATCAGTTGACACGTTTTATGCTGATGTAGCAAAACAGGCTGTAGAAGAGTATGGTGTGAACATTATCAACGACGTATCGGGTGGACAGATAGATGAACAGATGTTTCCTGTTGCAGCTAAGTTAAATGTTCCCTATATTCTAATGCATATGAGAGGTGTTCCGCAAACTATGCAGACATTGACCAACTATGATGATCTTATTCAGGATATACTCTATTACTTTTCTGAGAGAAAAGCAAAATTAAACCTTTTAGGTGTTAATGATGTGATTATAGATCCCGGTTTTGGATTTAGTAAGACCTTATCACAAAACTATGAATTAATGGCATATCTCAAATATTTTCATATCTTTGAGGAACCTATCCTTGTGGGTATATCGCGAAAATCTATGATTTATAAACTGTTGGAGACAACGCCTGAAGACAGTAAAAACGGTACTACCGTACTGAATAGTATAGCATTGCTCTCAGGGGCTGATATCTTGCGTGTGCACGATGTAAAAGAGGCTGTGGAATGTATTAAGATAATTAGCAAAATAGCTGAGTTTAATAAATAAGATTTTATGTTTGCTCATTTTGGAATAAAAGATTTTATTGATATCATTCTGGTAGCTTTTCTACTCTATTATCTTTTTAGGTTAGTAAAGATTTCAGGACTGAGACCGCTATTTATAGGGATACTTGTATTCATGGTTATCTGGATACTAGTGTCTCGTGTATTTAATATGGTATTGCTTGGTTCTATACTGGATCAGTTTGTTGGCGTTGGATTGTTCTTGCTGGTAATCTTGTTTCAAGACGAAATCAGACGTTTTTTAATGTCACTTGGATCAAAAAAAGGATGGAACTTTATCACTAAACTCATCTTCCCAAGCGAAAGAGAAAAAAAAGATCAGTCGCATTTAACAGCTATTGTTCTTGCCTGTATGAATCTGTCTAAAACAAACACAGGAGCACTTATTGCAGTGCAGAATGATATTCATATGGGACTGTATGAGCAAACGGGTGAGATTGTAAATGCAGATATTTCATCGCGGCTGATTGAGAATATCTTCTTTAAAAATAGTCCACTGCATGACGGAGCAATGATTATTGTTGGTAAGAAAATAAAAGCAGCTGGTTGTATCTTACCGATTTCTCAAAACCCTAATATACCCAATCACCTGGGACTCAGGCATAGAGCAGGATTGGGAATATCACAGGAAACTGATGCTAAGGTGATAATTGTTTCTGAAGAGAGAGGAAGGATATCGTTTGCCTCTCAGGGGCGCTTGAAACTAAATATTACTCCTGAAGATCTGCAGCGTCTTCTAATAGCTGAAGATTAATGATAGATAAGTAAATGATTTTAACCGAACTGTCAATAATAAATTACAAAAATATAGCTCAGGCAGAGCTTAACTTTTCACCTAAGATAAATTGTTTTATAGGTAATAATGGAATGGGGAAAACAAATCTACTTGATGCTGTTTATTATCTATCATTCTGTAAAAGTTACACAAATCCTGTTGATTCGCAGATAATAAAACATGATGCGGACTTTTGCATGTTGCAGGGAAAATATACATTTGAAGATTCTTCAGAGGAGGAGATATATAGTGGTTTAAGGAGGCGTCAAAAAAAGCAGTTTAAAAGGAATAAGAAGGAGTATGAGCGATTGTCAGATCATATCGGCCTGATACCTCTTGTGATGATATCTCCGTCTGACAGCGACCTTATTTCGGGTGTTGGTGAAGACAGGCGCAAGTTTATGGATATTGCTATATCACAGTTTGATAAGGAGTATATGCGTGCACTTGTGAGATATAATAAGTCTCTACAGCAACTAAATGCACTTCTTAAAAATGATGAGCAGTTTATAGATGAAACACTCCTCGAGCTTTGGGAGGATCAAATGGTTGTAGATGGTGTTTTTATACATAAGAAGCGAGCTGAATTTATACAGCAACTTACTCCTATCTTCAATGATTACTATACTCGTGTAAGTCGCTCTGCTGAATCTGTTTCCTTTAATTACATCTCGCAACTAAACGAGGGTGATTTTAAAAGTAAGATGCGGTCTAATCGTAATCGTGATATGGCGATTGGACACATAACAACAGGTATTCATCGTGACGATATTGAAATGCTCCTTGAGGGATATCCTATTAAAAAAGTTGGTTCTCAAGGGCAGAATAAAACATATTTCGTTTCACTAAAATTGGCTCAGTTTAAATATCTGCTCGATATAGGAGATACTACACCAATACTTGTGCTTGACGATATTTTTGACCGACTGGATTCTTGGAGGGTTGAAGAGATTGTGAAACTTGTTTCAGGACCTGAATTTGGTCAGATATTTTTATCAGACACCAATAGGGAGTCTCTTGACAAGATACTTGACAGACTTAATAATGATTCTCACCTTTATTCAGTGATTGATGGTGAGATAGATATGATATGATATGCAGAAAAAAAACAGTCAACCCTTATCAAAAGCGATGTCAGATTTTTTTGATGTTAATAGCGGACTAAGGATAAAGCTTGCAGAACATCGTGCTGTAAATGCATGGCATGAGGTGCTGGGTGAGGGTGTATCACAGTATACCAGGAATGTTTATTTTCGAAGAAATATATTATATGTACACCTGTCGTCAGCTGTTTTGCGTGCTGAGCTGCTTATAAATAAGGATAGTTTGATAGATAAAATAAACGAATATGCGGAGATGACCGTTATTAAGGATATCGTTTTACGTTAAAAAAATGCAGATACACCCAAATAGAAGCTATCAGGATGCGGTGAGTTGTGGTGCTGCAACAGATCGTAATTTATAGTAATGTGTGTGTAACCTAATCTGAGACCTGCGCCCACAATAAGTGAAGGTGCAAAACCATTTGATGCGACTCTTTCGCCTGTAGAGTTATATGTTAATGTAGACCAGATATAGTTTAGTTCAGGTTGAGCAAAGATTGTAATAAAATGTATTGGATAAGAATAGCCAAAAATGTTTATACCCAACAAGTTGTTCTTGTTTTCGTAGTCTGATAACTTTGCTCTGTAGTAATAATATTTTACACCTCCGCCAGCCATAAAATATTGATTGAATTGATAGCCGGCTTGTGGACCAAGTCCTAGATATGTGTAGTTGCGGCTTACTGAAAGACCTAAATTAGCACCAAAACGGAGTTTTGTTTTGTCGAATGTAAAATTTGTTTCCTCGTTATTTTCTTTGTTACTCTCTGCAACACTGATCGTATTATAACTGAATCCCTGTGCGTTTATGGTAATTGGTAAAAGTAAAAGCAGAAAAACAGGCCACCTTTTCATTTTAATCATATTTTGATTCGCAGAAATCTATTCACAGTTGGCAGAGTTTTTTGTTTATAGTTTTATAAACAAAAATATTACTCTGTTGGTATATCTTGAGATTGAAAAGGAGCTATAGGTGTAACATCTGGAGCAGTTGACGGGCTAAGCGGAGCAGGTTGCTGAACTTCTATCTGAGATTGAGGTTGAGACGATCTTGTAGCTGTATATTTAGCTGTCAGGATACTCAGCAGAATAACAATAGTGGCTAATGTCCAGGTAAATTTCTCAAGAAAATCGGTAGTTTTTCTTACGCCCATAATCTGGTTGGATGATGAAAAGCCGCTTGCTAAACCACCACCCTTTGATTTTTGAACTAAGACAACAAAAATCATCAGTATCGAAGCTAGCAATATCAGAATGGTGATAAAAATATACA
>CAZURM010000081.1:0-7932 GCA_964622945.1 uncultured Proteiniphilum sp. | reverse complement strand
CTCTTAATATTATTTCTTTAGTATATGCTAACCAAGAAATTACTCGATTGATTCCTATGTTACTTTCAAAAATGATATATGATGAGCAGAAAAAGATTGTCGCTGGAAAGGATGTAACAAAAACTAAGCATTTGATAATCGATGAAGCACACAATATTTTAAACGCTGACTATAGAAACAGTGGTGATGATTGGCAAGATTACAGGCTTTCAGTTTTTGAAGAAATAATTAAAGAAGGAAGAAAGTTCGGATTTTACCTTACTTTATCGAGTCAAAGACCAGCAGATATATCTCCAACTATTCTATCTCAAACTCACAACTATTTAATACATCGATTAGTGAATGAGAAGGATCTAAGGATGCTTGAAAACACTATGCCAACCTTAGATAAAAGTTCATATCAGAAGATTCCTAGCTTGGGACAAGGGGAAGCTATTATTACTGGAAACGCAATTCAAGTTCCGATATTTATAAAAGTAGACAAAGAGGAAAAAAATCGACCAAGCAGTGATGATATTAATTTAACAGAATTATGGAGCAAAAAACCATCTCATTTTAATGGAAATGATAGACAGTTTTTATAGTGTTATAAGTAGAAAGAGTTTAAGATGGAATTTTTAGTTCTCCGTGACTTGCTAACTATTTATCCCGAATTTTTGGCTGGAGAGAATGTTATTCAACGTTGGTAGATTTAAAAAATTGTCAGCTATTTTCGCCAATAACTAGGTGAATTGACAAGATGGATATGGGGACAAATTTTATAAGTACTAAGTGTATATCAAACAAAAGGAACTAATCAATTTTATCTAAAAACCATTGCTAATTATAGCGCACTGCGCTATAATTAGAGAAAGTATAAACGAGGTGACTATGATGATTGATATTAAGAACAAAACACTTTCTGGTTTTAAGTTTATTGATTTATTTGCTGGGCTAGGTGGATTCAGGATTGCATTAGAATCATTGGGAGCTGAATGTGTATATTCGAATGAATGGGATAAAGCTGTTCAAGAAGTCTATGCTGAAAATTTCGGGGATACCCCAGAAGGCGATATTACGCTTGTGGATGAAAGTACAATTCCCGATCACGATATATTATGTGCAGGATTTCCATGTCAGGCATTTTCAATTAGTGGAAAACAGAAAGGGTTCGAAGATAGTAGAGGAACATTATTTTTTGATGTAGCCCGTATTGTTAAAGAAAAAAAACCAAAGATTGTATTTATGGAAAATGTAAAGAATTTTGCAACACACGATAATGGACGAACTCTAGAAGTTGTAAAATCTACAATGGAAGAACTTGGATACCAGTTTAATCAGACGGTTTTAAACGCAACCGATTTCGGCATGCCACAAAAAAGAGAACGTATTTATATGGTTTGTTTTAGAAACGACCTTGGCACAATAGATTTTTCTTATCCTAAACCATTTAAGTTAACAAAGTATGTAAAGGATTTTTTACTAGAAGATGAAAGTTTAGTAGAAGATTTGTATGTTGAAAGACCAGATACATATTTCAACGGTGTTCTGGATGATAAATATAGTAACAAGCCTATCAGGCTAGGCATAGTTAATAAAGGTGGCCAAGGTGAACGTATTTATAGTACAAAGGGTATAGCAATAACCCTTTCTGCTAATGGTGGAGGTGTTTTTGCTAAAACAGGGGGGTATTTAATCAACGGTAAAACAAGAAAGTTGCATCCTCGTGAATGCGCAAGACTTATGGGATACCCAGATAGTTACAAAATCTGTAAAAGTACAAACCAAGCATATAAACAATTTGGCAACTCTGTTGTGATTGATGTTTTACAGTTAATTGGTCAAGAAATAGGCGATGCAATTAAAGGAGTCAACAATGAACGAATTAGAATTCAGGCAATGGCTATTTAATAATAATGTACATAAAAAAGTACAGAGTGATATTGTATCGAGGCTAAAACGCTTAGAGCGAATTAATGGATACTTTGATCTAGATGCAGAGTATAAAAAGGATCAATGTAGTTTTCTTTTTTCATTGTTTAAAAATAAAGGTATAAATGATAATATGAAGAAAATCGGAAAAAATGAGCTGCCTATTGGTAAATATCAATTAAGCACTTATAAATATGCACTTACACAATATGTTAAGTATTTACAAGATAAAAACGGCAAGTAGCTTTATACCTGCCGTTTTTATCTTTAAAACTCACCTTTAAAAATCTTTAAGTCTGATGGGTCTTGCTCCTTCTTTAATGTAATTGAAAATATCACATTCATATTGTAGGTATTTGATAATTGACGAACTTCATAAAGGTTTTCACCTTTTGGAGCTAAGTAGTATTCATAATTACCCTTTATAAAACGCACTTTATCTAAAGAACTGTTTCCCGTAACAAAAAGTTTTTTGTCCTTGGCAACAGTGTTATTTATTTCATATTCTGATTGTAATTCGGCAACAACCATAGGTTGATATTTTTTAGAAGGTTCTGAAGAACCGCTACGTTTTATTCTATAAGTTGCCGTTATATCAAAATAAAATCCAAATTGAGAGGTTGGGAATATAATATAATCAGTATCTTTAGTAATAAAGTATTTAACTCCTTTAGATTTGAAATAATTGACAATCCATTGTCCGAATATATTTTTATTGATATCTAGATTTCGTCCAGCTGTACCAGCGTTATTAAAGCGGTCAAAGTCATTATTCATATGCTCTGTAATTATTTCAGTGAACTCATTTGCTTCTGTTTTATTTCGTGGTGAGAAGATAAATTTCTTACTAGAATTATCAGGTATAAGAACAAACTGACCAGATTGAGCTTGAGGTAATTTTACTTCAATGTAGAAAGCTTTACTGTTATTTGTTTTCACCAAAATATCAGGTATGGTAGAGTTGGCTCCTCCTTGATGCACAAATTTTGCGTAAGCACCATAGTAATTATTTAAGTAGTTAGTGCATTCAATTTCGAAATCTTCCCATGTAGACATATTATTAATCCTCCGTATCCTTCAAAAAATTTATTATTGAGTCACCAAGTTGTTTGATGACATTAACAGTCATTGCATTGCCCGCTTGCATTAATAGATGCCTATCAGTAACTTTTTCTTTTACCCTGTTAGCGTACTTCTGTGAAAAGCCTTGTAATAATAAAGCCTCATAGCCGGTTAATTGATAAACAACACTATTTCTCACATAAAGAACTCCGTCTCTTTGTGCCCTAAGGGTTGGGCATCGTTCTTCATAGATTCTCAAATCATTCATTCGAGTATCGATAATTTTACCTTCCATTTCGCATATTTCATCCACAGTATATTTACCATTATTTGTAGAATTATTTAGGTAGTAATGTAGTATTTCTAAACGTTCCTTAGATGCAACATTATTATCAATTAAATAATTAGCAAGTGTAGGCTTGACTGTAGGTTCGGGCCATTCAAAGTCATTAATATTCTTGTTGAGGTTCTTTCTGAAACCAATAAAATACACTCTCTGTCGCATTTGTGGGACACCGTAATCTATACTATTAAGAACTTTGTGAGTAACATCATAACCCGCTTCATTTAATTCGTTGAAAATAATCTTCAGTGTATTCCCCTTATCGTGAGTAGTAAGACCTTTTACATTTTCAAGAAGAAAACAGATCGGCTGAGTTTCTTTTAGTATTCTGGCAAGGTGAAAGATTATTTGTCCTCTATCATCTGTGAAACCTTCTTTACGCCCTATAACAGAGAATGTTTGGCAAGGAAACCCTGCGATTAACATATCGAATGATGGGAGTAAATTGGTATTTATACGTTTTAGATTTCCATGATTTTCCTCGCCTTGTGTATTATGCATTAAACGATAAGTTATTGGAGCTAACCTAGCAGTATCAGAGTATCCTACACATTTTAATCCAGCCTGTTCTAAACCTAAGCGTCCACCACCAATTCCAGAACAAAAATCCATAAAAGTTTCTATCATCATCGTTCACTGCTGCTCCTTTATCGTCTCCATTATATCTTCAAGCTTACAATCCATAGCCTCACAAATCTTAAGCAGGATATCAGTAGTGATATTCTCGCCTTTACCAAGCTTTGCTATTGATGCAGAGCTTATCCTTGTGGCATTTTTCAAGTCTTGCTTATTCATATTTTTATCAATTAACATTTTCCATAGTTTGTTGTAGCTAATCCTTAGCATCTTGCCATCTCCTTTATCGGATTTCTATCCTAATTGCTATACACATCATGTAAAAAACCATAACGACTTTCTTTGTATTTACTTACATATTTGTCATGTGTAAATTCTATTACCTTAGCACCTCTAGCCTCATAATCTAATTCTGGAAGATCCTTTGTGTTTTCTACAACTATCATTTGTCCTTCAGATTGATTGTCAATAAAGTATTGGAATAGGGCGGTTCTCATGCTTGTAGGAGCACTATCATCAACACCTTGATCTAAACCAAGTAAAGGTGTATCCACTACAAAAAGTCCTGGATTATAAACAGCATCTTCCTGTAAATACTGCCTAAAAGTTAATCCTACAACCGTATTGATAAAGGCCCAATAGCCCTTACCATGACTGTCTTCTTTTGCATAGCCGTTTATTTCTAAATCAAATGTACCCATGTTGAAATGAGCCGTATTCAAATTCTCGTATTTACAGTCAACTAAAATTGAATATGCTATTTCATCTATGCGCGTATTAAAATCGACAGGATAATGTTCTTTTGGTTTAAATTTTGGTTTGTCTGAACTATCACTTTCTTGTTTTTGTAACTCAATAATCCACTCTTGAGAAACACTTTGCAGTACAGTTGATTCTT
The DNA here is from genome assembly GCA_964622945.1 of uncultured Proteiniphilum sp. Lineage (GTDB taxonomy): Bacteria > Bacteroidota > Bacteroidia > Bacteroidales > Dysgonomonadaceae > Proteiniphilum. The sequence continues at coordinate 3,142 of CAZURM010000081.1, read as the reverse complement.
GCTGTAATTGTATATAAGAGCGATATTGTTGTATTCCTTCCCTTAGTTTATTGGATTGTGGAGTAAGCTCGGTTTCGATTAATTTTTCAATTCCAGATCTTTGACTTTCAAGATGGTTAATCTTTCCGCGAACTTCATTTAAAGATGAAACGACATCTTTTTCGCTCTCTGACAAGCCCTGTAATTGTGTAATAATACGATTGAGTTCGGCTTTTGATGCCTCAATATAAGACTTCCTCTCTGTTGGGCGTATATTGCCCTCACAAAAAGGGCATTTCCTATTCTCATCGACAGAGTGTAAGTGTGCCTCACCATCCACAATAAATGAAAGCCTTTTAATATCAGCTGTGTATTGGCTTTTCAGTGATTGAAAGTGCGAATGAGTAACTTGGTTCTCTGCTTCATTTTCCTTTAAGTCTAATAAAGTACCTAGCAAATCTTTACTTTCTTCTGTAGCTGCAGCGATAGCTGCTTCAGTTTCAGAGAGGTTATCAATTAATTTTTGCATTTCTTCTTCAACATCTAAATCGCTATAGGCCGATAATGCTTTTTGTAGTTCTTCTCTCTTTTTTGACATATGAGAAATTCTACCATTTACAAATTGGCGAACAGCCTCTTTTTTAGCTTTACTGACTTCAGCTTTATCTTGTTCCTCTGCATTTGGATAATCATTCGCAGTGAGGAGATAGAGTAAGCAAGCGAAGAAATAAGGGTATTGATTGGGTACTGAAGGTAAAAGTATAGATTTTGGATTTTCAATATCCTGTTCTTTTAACCAAAAGAGTCGCATAAGTGTATTCCATTTTAAACGTTGCCTAGCAAAGTCTTGGGTGCTTATTATCATTGGTAGTTCTTTAATACCAATTAATTTAAGCCACAGTTCATTTAAAACGGGGTTTTTGTTGCCATCTTTCTTATAGTCAATATCATAGTCGCCACCATCAATCGAGCCAATCTCAGTGACTACATTTACTATATTTCTTCCAACTGTTCGTGAAAGATGGATAAAACCTTCTGGAGTCATTATGTCTAGACTGACACCATCATATCCCGTTTGTTCCTTTTCAAAAGGTTTCTTAATTACGCCCATAGCAAATTGTATGCATTTTAATGCACAGGTCTTTCCAGAATCGGAAACCCCGCAAATGATATTTAATCCTTTATTAAAAGTTACAGTAGCAGGAGGCTTACTTGTGCCAGTTGCTGTGACTTTAGCAATATAAAATGCCATATAAGTTACCCCTTCCTTAATGACTTAGATGCTTCTCGAGTAATTAAATTTAGAAGCTCTTTTTCATTTTTTGAACTCATATAAACAATAGCTTTTTGAGCATATAATCTATATTCAGTGGCATAATCAGAAGCCAAAGAATTACTTAAGGCCTGTCCACGTTCCGTGATAGAGTATTTAAAGCCATCATTTGAATAAGAAACCTTTACCAAGTTTTCAAGCACAAGCTGTTTTATAGCTTTTTGTGCTAATGCTCTTCTTGCAGAGAATTCAGAAAAACTAAATTCATTTTCACCGTGAAGATTGCTATGAGATAGTCCGAACTCTTTTGAGTAATTTGAAATAAAATCTGCTGTTACTAGGCTATCGAATGTGAGCCTTTTCTTTTCAGATTGAGATAAGACAAGCAACAACCTCATAGATATTTCAAATTCTGTATTAAAAACTTTGTCATTCATCTTCATCCACCCAACGAACGCAACCGTCATTGACCAATAAGTGACAGGTTCCTTTCTTTTCTTTTGGGCCAACAAGATTCTGAATATTGTCGACAGCAGATGTGGTAGAGCAATCTACTACTTTTTTCATTACTGCTAACAGCCTCTTGTATCCATCGTCATAATCATCCCATAAGGTATCTTTAATATAATCATGCGTTTCAGATTTCCATTTCTTTGAGTGCTCCTCACCTTTATCGATGGATTCTCGAATAAAACGGTCAATACGTAATGCACTATAATAATTAATTCGTTGATCAGAGAAGTTCCTTTTATATTTTGTAGGTAACGAATCTAAATCAGATTTTGTTAAGTCACCAGATTTTATAGCTTCTGCATAAGCAGCAAGTAGCTCACAGACATATTTTTCTTCTTCTGGAGCAATATCTTGCGGGGGTTCAATTTCTTTAGGAATAGATATTTTAACATCCCCAATATGTAATTTTCCATCTGATTCATCATAATAAATAGTTTGGGAAGGTAAGGAAGTTAATTTAGAAGAGGAGGGTGAATTATTAGAAACATTGATGCTAGATAATTCTTTAGATTCTCTACCTTCATAAATGTCATCTAGGATTTGAAGAAATAAATCAGCACAAGCATACCCTAAAACCTCATCAGGATTGAAGTTTGGAATCATTGCTTTGATTTCATCTTCAATAGCCATTTGATTATGCTCATTTATTGTATTTATGTAATCTGCAAATTTATCTGTATCTTTTCTGCTAATAACTTTATGTACATTTCTCTTACTTAGTGGAAGAGTACCCTTAAAAAACCGATCCAAAGAATCCGGAGCAAGAGAGTCAAAGGGGTTGTATTTACTTTCCTTTGATTGTTTTATTTCCTCCACCGTTTGAGGATCTCTCATAATATTATCAAAAAGCGACAGAAAAAATTCATGTGGCTTATATGACGTGTCACTGTGTTTATAAAGTATATTCGCAAATTCACTAAAGAGCATTATCTAGCACCTCCAACTATATTTCCGAATCCTTCCGAACCTCTCCGAGTCCTTCCTTAATGGAAGGACTTTTTTATATACAATTTTATTAGTGATTGAGTGATGTTGAAACATGAATTGTAAGTGGAAAATATCGCTTACATTATATCACAAGAAATTACACATTACCAGAGGATAAATTCACAAATGTAAATATTTTATCGCTCTAGTTGAATTTATCTTCAAAAAATGAAAGGAGGTGTCGGAATGGCAAAGCGTAATTCAAAGCAAACATCTAAAAGAGTTGCATCAAAAGCAAGCAAAATCCTTAGTGATGGACGCTACAGTAAGAAATCCAAGTCAGTGGCTGGCAGTGCTTTAAGTCAAACTAGACCAAGCAAGAAAAAGTAATTTTCAGAACAAATGATAGGTAGAGACAGATTTGAATAATCAGCCTACCTATCCTCCCTA
>CAZURM010000080.1:0-8306 GCA_964622945.1 uncultured Proteiniphilum sp. | reverse complement strand
TTTGTCTGCTTCTTGTAGTGTTTACTATTTGTCCTTGAGTGTTTTTTCGTCCTGATCTTCTCTCACATGAAGTAGTGAGAAAAGTTATCATCAACACGAATGGAAGTATGTATAATAATCTTTTTTTCATTGGCTTGTTATATTATTTCTTCTATTACTCCTGGTTTAGGGATTAAGTGTATTAAGAATCTTTGGTTTTTAGATTCCTCTTTTTCACGCATTATACCTCCAGTACCACTTCCTGAGATTAAAACTTCACAGTTTTCTCCAAAATCTACTTTTTTCTCATTCCAAAATCTACTTAATGATAATGCTCGATTATAACTCAGTTCATAATTATAAGTATAGCTATCCTTAGATGCTTGTCCTTCAATTACTAAAAGATACTGTATACCTGGATATTCATTGTTGATTTTATTTAGTGATTTTATAATAGATTTACCTGCTTCCTCAAGTTCCTTTTGAGTAATAGAGTCTACACTGTTCATGTCTGATACTCCCACAGGAAAGTTAACACTGATTTTCAGTATATGTTTCTTATAGATTGTGTTGTAGTCGAAGTATGTAGAGTCTATACCTTTTACTGCTTCTTCAATTTCTTTGATTTTTGCTAATTGTCTTTCTGTAGCATTTATTCTATTGTGTAACAGGACAATTGTCAACACAAAAAGCATAAGCATTACAAAAAACAAACTAGTCATTAAGTCAGAATAACCTGTCCAAAAATTATATCTTCTGTTTTTTTTCGACATTGATATTACTATTTAATTAATAGGTTAATCCATTCTATAAGTATGGGGCTAATATAAATTACGGATGCTACTCCAATGAAGCTTGTTGCTGTAATAATTGATACTTTAGCCCACCTCGGGATAGTAAATTCGTAATCAATTTTGCCGCCCTCTGTTTTTATTTTTGCTAACTTATGGATTTCCTCTGTTAGCTTATCTATTTTTTTATTCTGTTTTTCTGTAGACTCTTTGAAGTTTTTAATGCCTTCTTTTATATGAGAAAGGCTTCTTAGTTCCTCGATAAGTATAGATGATTCTTTTAGCTTTTCTTCTAATGCACTCTGCTGTGCAGTTATAGCTTGTTGAAATGCTTCGTTTGTTCGAGTATAGAACTCTGTGAAGAGATTAGATGAGTTGGATAATGCTTCTCGCAGATTCTTTTGTTGTTGCTGCATAGCATTGTTTAAATCTACAATTTGACTTGTTATAGTAGTTTCAAGATTTATTAGTGTATTTTTTGTTGATTCTGTAAAACCATTTAATGCTCTTTGCATATCAATATTGGCATTATCAATATTTGTAGATAGCCAGTTCTCATTTCTTAAAAAGAAATCACCTGCATTTTCGATTACTTGGGTTCTTTGTTCGTACTCATCAAGTTTAGAACTTAATTGTTGTAGGGTTTGTAAGTACTCGTTTGTGTTTTGCAAATATTGAGCAAATACACCTATCTCTTCTGTGCTATTTCTAAGCTCATCATATACCTTAATGTTTGCAGTTGCTATCTCTCCAATTCTTAAGTCATTAATTGCCCTTATTATATCAGCCTGAATGGTATAAGAGTCATTTATTTCCCCGAGTGTGCTTCGTAAATCTTGAGTATTTTCACCAAAAGCAGTATTAAAATTGGCTAGGTTATTAGTCATGCGTACTAATGCAGCCGAGGTGTCAGTAGAAATGTTGGGTAGAAGTTCTGCTTGAATCCAACTTAAAAAAGTGTTTTTATTTTTCTCTACTTTTGCTTTAGCTACTCTCTCTTTGTATGAGCTAGTGATAGTAAAAATAATACCTGCAATGCTTGAAATCATAGCTAGTGCAACTCCTCCTAGTAGTACCTCAATACCTTCTGCCCCTATATTAGTGCTTGTACTTGCCAAATCATTGCCTGTTTTTAGTAATTCGCTAAGCCACCCACCAAAAACAAAAACTCCCAAGCCAATTAGTATACCACCCATTGTACCTGATAATCCTAAATAGAGTAATGCTGGAGATTGTGTCTGAATTTCCTCTTCCATAGCATCACAGTTTCGATCAACAATGTTTCTCATTAGGTGGAAATCACTAACGGCACCTCTATTCTTGTTGAGATAGTTGTTGATTGTTGTAATGATTACATCAAGAATTGGATGTTTGTGCTCAGATTCTATTCCTAGAACTAAATCAGCATTCTCTCCCTGTGCAAGCTTAAAACTGTCTTTACTATTAGGAAAAATGTTTTTGAAGCTTGATATTTTTTTCCGAATGCTTATGAAAATAAACAATTGCCATATAAGTATTACAGCAATTATAACACCATTGATTATATAACTTATCATAAACTATAAGAATTTTATTGTTGCAGGAGTTTCGACTACCCAGTTACCTTTATTGTCTTTCTTAACTATACCTGGAGTAATTGTTTCGATTTTTGTTTTAGTTTGTACATCAGCTGGATTGTTTTCGAAATCACAAACCCCATCAAAGAAATCGGGATTGACAACGCCTCCACAATATTTAAACTTCGCTTCGTTGTTTTTTATATCGTATACTTTGAATGCGCTATCTTTAGAACTTGGAAGCACTTCTTGAAGCACTTTTCCGTTTTTAGTTTTAAAGTGTATTTCTTTTGAAACAATAGTTTGAGTTTGGTTTTCAGCACCTAGAGTGGAATGATGTGTTTCTATACTTTTATTATTATCTTTTTGTGTTTCAAACTTCAGAAGCTTTTTAGTTATCTCTTCTTGTTTGTGTACAAGGCTTTTATATGTAATATTGAAGTCTTTAGTTTTTAAAAACCTTTTGTCTAGTTTGCTTTGTGTTTTGTTGAAATCGTTCTTTTGAATATTCCTTATTAGCCATATAAGAGCAATAAATACTACCACAAAGAGAACAAATACTATGAAAAATAGAAGTTTAAAAGTATGAACTGTCTGTTTCATTTCAGATAACTCACTTGTAGATTTTGAATGTTTGCTTTGAGGTTGATGTAGCTCAACTTCGGGTGTTGTTATTTCAGGTTCAGTTGTTCCTATTTCATCAAACTCATCAATCTCCTCATTAGATGCAATTTTCATATATTTATTAGTAATATCTCTTTGTATCTTTAAAGAGGTTTTCTGTAAATCAACTTGCTCCCAACTTGATGCACTTAACAAGTTTATTAACTCTTTATCAGTTTTGATTTTATTATAATCATCTTTTCTGTCATTTATTGTAATAATAAGTTTTTGTGCAGGTTTGTTGTTGTCAAGTTTATGTTTAAGTTCTTCGAATCCAATAACTTGTTCTAAACTATCCAATGAAGCTGCTACTAGAATCGGCTCTAAGTTCTTTTGATATAATTCAAAGTAATCTTTGTTGGCTGCGTCTTTTTTGTTTATAAAAGCCATAACATACTTGCTGTTAGCATAGTCCACTAAACTATTAAATTCACTTTCTGTAATATTATTTTGACCTAAAGACGAAGAAATGCTTGCAAGTATCAAGCTGAATATGAAAAGAATTTTACGCATAATTAGTCTTGTTTATTAATTTCAATACTTAAAGCTTTCATAAAACCAACAATAGGATAGAAGAAAAACGACTCTTCAATTTGTGCTGTGTCAGCATCAATCTTACTTAATTTATCGCGAATACTATTTATTGTAAAGGTTGTTAAGTCTTCATCATTTTCAGCTACCTTTTTAGCTATAGATAGTGTGCTTGCATCAAGGCTTAATGCATTTAAGAAGGTTTCTGGAACTACACCTTTTGTATAATTCTTGTGTAGTAAATCATCAATGACAAAGTTGATAAACTTTTTTACCTCTGTTTTTGCTTTTTCAGAATATTCTTTAATATCTATATCTGCATATGTGTCATTTTTTGTGACTAAAGAGCTATTGTCTATACCTAGCAGAATGATTTGATTAAATTGTGGTTGTACATAGTTTTTGTTGGCTGCTCTTATTCCTCCTTTACATGTAACTTCTTTAGGATTTTGTGTGTTATGAATAATAGTCAAACCACTTTCATTGTATTTACTTCCTAGTACTTTCTCAAAAATTACTTTTGAAAGCTCTTCAAGGACTTCTGTTTCACCAACTATAGTTAATAATCTTGACCCGTTTCCACTAAATGTTATGTGACGTGGAAGAGAAAGTTGTTTAGTCTTTACAATTTGAGCAGTATGGTATATTATTGCAGTGTAGAAAAGAATGAATATAAGTTTTTGACTATAATCTCTTTTCAGCATTGAGTTAAAGCTAAACTGAACATCTTTCATCATTTCATTTTCTGATAAAGAGAAGAAGAACGATGCAATATCACCATGACTTGTGTTTATAATACTGTTATATAGGTTTTTCAACCTAAAGTTTTTATCGTTTCTCGTGATTATTTCTTCTATTTCAGTTTGATACTTTGAAACTACAGGAGTAATATGGTCACCTAAACCAAAAATAGAGTTGGCAGCAAAACGAAATGAAGTTACATATTTTACTTCTTGATCTTTTACAAATACAACATCTGTCGTACCCCCCCCAATATCAATAGAAATAAGATTGTTTATAGCATCTTTGTAGTTTCTATGTTCCTTATAATATAGATATGGAGCAATTGATTCTGGAAGATTGCTGAGTCTATCGTTTAAGATTTTTCTAGTTTCTTCTTTTAAATCATAGATGCTAGCAATATCTTCACCAAGGAAGTACTTTGCATATGAAATCTTCCATATGTTTTCTATAGTTTTTGAACGTGAACCTGCCATACTAAGAGGGTAGAACCAGCTGATTTTTGTTGTACTTAAATTACCACCATTTATCACAACTTTGTTTCGAAGCATATAACACAAAGAATCTATGTAATACTTCATTTCATCTTCATCAGACTCCCATTTTAATTGTGTTATAGTTTCATTATAAGCAGGTATTTCTCTCTTTTCGTAAGGAATAACAATATTACCTTGAGTAAAAGGGTGTATTTTTTGATTTTCCTTTCTGTTTTTTGCAAGAGACAATGATGTTCGAATAGGAAATTTAAATGTTTCATCTTGCCCTATTCTAATAGGAATAAAGTCAATATCTGAAATTAATTTAAAGGCATCATTTTTACCGATAAGAAACTCAACCTGTTTCTCTGTATCTTCTATATTAAAAGGCTTAATACTATTCTCTTGTTTTGTTTTATATTCTATATGCGTATTGGTTGTACCAAAGTCGACTGAAAAAGTAAATTGCTCTGAATCTCCTTTTAAAGGTAGTGTTGGCAGTAAAACTCCATAGGAATTGCTATCACTTACTTTTATTCGGTCAAAGTTCTGTTGGTTTAATGAGTATATATCACATACTGAGTTTTCTTTATCGTCTGTATTTCTAGTAATTAAATCATTGCTGTTTAATTGTATTTCATTCTCATCATTAAAAAACTGTATAGAGTGTTTTTTTCTTTTTTGTGGACTGAATTCAGAAAACACTCCAAATCTATAGAAGGCATCTTTGTCTTCTTTAAACTTTATATTTGGATATAAAAGACAGTCAAAGTTGTCGAGCTCTTTTATAGTTTTTCTTGCTTCATATCTTTTTTCAAATGTTTTTCCATTATCAGCTGTTATAGTTACAACAACTAATTTGTCAGACTCCTCACTTATTTTAAGGGTCTTATTATCTTTTAAACTTTCGATTGAAAAGTGTTTGAAGACTTCATCTTTTAATGGGAGCAAATAACTATATATAGCATTATCATTTAAATTTCCATCAAAAAAGCTTTGGTTGTTAATTTTACCTGATAATCTAAATATTTTGCTATCTAGAAGGTCATCGTTATTTAAATGGTCGATTCCGAAATCTTTAATTTGATATAACTGCTTTCCTAAAACCTCTACATCGGGAGCTTGAAAAGTTTTGAAAGAGCTGTTTAATATAGATTTAGGACTGTTTGACAAAGCATCAATCTCTGAAATCTTATTGATTATTGATTTTTCAGCTTCAAGATATTTAGCAAACTCGTAGAAAACAGATCTTGCAGTACCACCTTTTACGATTCTGTTTTCATTGTTAGCTGCTATCCATGTATATAGGAATTTTTGATAATCCCAACCACGTTTATGAAGAGGAACAATGTTTTGAAATGCTTTACGATTAGTAGTAAGTTGTATATCAACATCAATTAAATCGTTTGCTGAGCTAAAGAAAAGTGTACATGGAGAAGTAGCTCCAATCATTTTTCCTGTTTGTCTGTGTTTAAGGATATAGATAGACTCCAATTTGTCAAAATTGTAAAACTCTGCATCGTTTTCTAAGAAAGCCTTTAAGGTCTTGTATAGTTGATGATGACCGTTTTTTAGCTTTTTAAGGTCACTGTCATCGGTTAACTCTTTATTATTATCTTGACGACCATACTTCCATTTAATAATTTCAACTTGGTCTCTCCATTTTTCATATGTGAGAAATATTTCACCTACGTCTAGACTATCGGAAACTATTTTTTGGTAAGAAGCTAGTGCCTTATCTCCATGCTCTGCAACTTCGTTGAAAGCAGTTTTTGCTAAAGCTATACGCGCAAATGGTGATGGAATAGAGGTGGGTTCAGTAAATGAGTTTACATTAGAACTAACAATATCATTTATTTGATTGTCATCGTACATTCTAGATTTCTCCCAGTTTTGAATAGCATTGCTTAAACCATGCTCTCCATCAATGTCTTGCAGTCTAAAGACGAATGTGTTTGTGTTAGTATTATTATTGTTTGAATTTGACATAATTTTCAGTTTTAGTAGTTTATTAACTCCTTGGTAGCACGATAAAACAGCTCTAAAAAGCGTTCTTCTTCTTTTAAGGCTTTATCTATTTCAACTGTTTGAGAATTGAGTGTATGATCTACTTTTGCCCAACCTTTATACATGAATCCCTTTGTATTACATATATCCATATTACCTTTGATAAAATCAAAAGCTTTGGGTGAGTCAAGATTAAACGGAGTAAATGCTCTTGTTTGGTTTTCCATCTCTTGAAGCCATATGTGATAATCTTTTTGAATCTCTAATAAATTTTCAATTCTCTCTTTCTTAATAAACTCATCAGTAAAAACTTTATAAGCATATGGTTGATACTTAGCTTCATCTTCATATACATAAGTCATATAATTGCGGAACAGCAAAAAACGAGATAGAGGATTTATAATTGTGTTTTTAGTGTCATTTTCGAGATTGTTAAAATTTATCTGTAAAATGTCATTTTTTATCCCAAACTCTTTATAAACTGTTGTTACTATTTTATTATCGATATTACGATTGAAATTTTCTTTTGCTTTTAGGGGATCAATAAAGTCTAGTATAGCTAAAGCTGATGCTAATTCAACAAAATGCGCGTTGTTCTTTTGTGGATCACCTCCTTTGTGATGTTCATAAGTTGTAGTGCGCTTGTCAGCTATGTAGTATAATGTATCAAGTTTTTTGTCTTCACTTTTATAATAAGATAGAGCAGCACGTGTTTTGTCTATAAATGTATCTGAATCTACTAGACTGTCCTGCGAAAGTGCATTTACAGTGAAGTAAGGCATAACAGAAATAGCACCTATATATGCTTCATTAACATAACCCCAGTTTTGCAAGTCGTTTCCATCTGCATCTTTCACGTTTTGAGTATGAAGCATTTTACGTAAGAGAGGGAAACCGCTGGCTCCAGTGCCACCAAATATAGAGCTAATAATAAATATCTTATCTCCTTTTTGAAAGTCTGATGCAAATGCTCTAAATATATCATTGTTGTCAAATTGATTTAAAACAACACTTCCAATGTTGGGGTTACCTTGAAAACCAACTGTCATATCTAAAGCTTGAGTTTTGCTTGAAAACAACATATCAACTAAAGCTTTGTTTTCATTACTCATTGAAGGTTTGCCAATAAATTCATCAAACCGTTCAGTGTTATTTTTTAATTTGAGTAAAAGCTGATCGTTTAGCAACTTTATTTTTGTTTTAAAAAACTTATTTTTGTCTGTACCTTTGGCAATTTCATTTACTGATATGTATTTGTCAATTAAAAGTTTTGTTCTTGAATAGTCTCCGTTTGCTTCATCGCGGTCTATTATTATAGGTACAATTGTATCGACTCCACAATTAACTCCTGCAGCTAATAGCATTGCTAGTGATCTTATTACCCGTGAACCAGTACCGCCTATTCCGAATATATATAGTTTGCTCATAATATTTTTATTTTTAGTATTAACAATTAATTAAAATGGAGAGTGTTTACAGTTTGTACTCCACCATTTGAAAATTAAAGACCCTAAAACGAAAACCATTATAGAAATGATGAAATTGGTCAACCCAAACATCCA
>CAZURM010000079.1:0-8501 GCA_964622945.1 uncultured Proteiniphilum sp. | reverse complement strand
AGATGCAATGGCTACTGAAAAATTAGCAGAAGGAATTAGGAACTTTACTAAGGATCTGCTAAAACTTGAGGAGCAAATAGCTAAAAGATTATAGAGCTAGCACAACCATATAAATGTAAGCAGAGATTGTAGACTAAATAATTAACTATTTAAGCTTTTAATTTAATATCAATCTTAACTTATTACAGTTTATCAGGAGTTTTCGGAATATCGATTTTCCAACCTTTCCTTAATCTCTTCAGGGGAAGGCATATTGTCGGGTAAAGGTTTCAATATTGAATTATACAACTCTGGATTTTTAAGAACTTCAACAGCTTTTTCAAAAACTTTATCTCCAGCTAATCGGTGAAGTAACACTCCTTTACTAAAGTAGTATCGTTGAACTATTTCAGATTCTATCATATTTTTAATTAAATCTTTAAATAATTCAAGATCTCTGTCAATATTAGGATGTAGCTTAGCTTCAAGTGCTTCGAATTCGTCAGCAGCCATATCTATGTATCCTTCAAACTCCATTAAACTCTTTAACTGATTTAATGATTGCACACTCATTTTATCATACTCAAAATCTTTGGCTTTAACGAAACTCTTAAATGACTCGTAGTCATTTTCAGATAAAGTAAATTGATCAGGAGGAGATATTTGTTCGTGATTTAGTACCCATTCTGTGACGAAGTCAAATATTATATTATCAGCCATCAGATAATAAGCAATAGTTCCTCCTGCTTCTTGAGGTATGGATATATCAGGAGTTATACCACCACCATCACGAACTATACGTCCATTTCTGGTGTAAAACACATTGGTAAGTGAATCAGGTACGCGTGCAACACTACCATCAGGATTTCTATGAGAATAATCAAGAGACTGGATGCCACGACCACTTGGGATATAATATTTGGATGTTGTTATTTTCATATTACCTCCATATGGCAAATCTCGCGGTGTTTGTACTAATCCTTTTCCGAAAGAGCGATTTCCGATAATAACTGCTCTATCTAAATCTTGTAGTCCACCGGCGACTATTTCAGAAGCCGAAGCTGAGCCTGTATCAATAAGTACTACTATAGGTATTGTTTCATCCAATGGCTGATTCTGAGTAAAATAACTTCTATCCCATTGAGTAACTTTACCTTTTGTGGAGACAATTTCTTCACCTTTGGGCATAAAAATATTTACTACATTTACCGCTTCATCGAGTATTCCACCACCATTACCACGAAGATCCATAATGAGAGTAGTTGCACCTTTATCTTTTAGTTCTTGTACTGTTTCCTTCATTCTGTCGGAGCTACCGGAAGTAAAACTACCAAAGTGAAAATATCCAATGTCATTACTAAATATATTTGAATATGTTATAGGGTCTATTTCAATTTTTTCACGTACGATGTCAACATAAATATTTTCTTCTACTCCTGGACGCTTAATAAGTAATTTTATGGCTGTGCCTGGTGTACCTTTCAGTTTATCACTTACATCTTTTACAGTAGATGTTCGCGCATCTTCTCCATTTATTTCTAGGATAGCATCGCCTGCTTTTAATCCTGCTTTTGCAGCTGGAAAATTTTCATATGGCTCATTGATGATTACTTTACCATTTTTATAAGAAATAACTGCTCCAATTCCTGCATATTCGCCTGTAGTCATAAACTGCAATTCACCTATATTATCTTCAGAATAATACTCTGTATATGGATCAAGTTGAGATAACATGCTTTCAATTGTTTCCTGTACTAGATTGTTTATCTCTATACTATCCACATAAAACATATCTAATTCTCTAAGTACTGAATTAAAAATGTCAATGTTTTTATTGATGTCAAAATAACGCTGGTTTTGATCAAGTGAGGTTGTTTGTGCAGAAACCTCTATAGAGATGATGGTTAGCAGAATTAATAAAAAATATTTTCTCATTTTACAATTAAAATTAATCTGTTATCATGCTACAATGTCACTATTGTTGAATTGTCTTATTTAGACAAAGGAACAAATTTTTCCTTATAATAGTAGTTTCTTTTAGTTATATGTTTATAAATATGCTATCTAATTAATATCATATATTCTAATTAAATTAAAATGATAGTATATTTGTGGTTAGCCAAATAATTATCAAAAATTAATTATGAACACCCTGATACGTTACACTTTATTGCCTTTGATAATAGGTCTATTAATTTTTATAGCTACCTGTATTATTACTCCTGAACAAATACCTTTTATGCCAGAAGGATTACCATGGGATAAACTTGTTCATTTTGGGATGTTTTTTCTTTTATCAGCTGTTTCAATGTTTGATTACTACAGAATGCATAAGAAAAATCCAAATTTAGGTAGATGGTTGTTTTGGGGATTTTTAGTGCCGATTATTTATGGTGGTGTAATAGAGTTATTTCAAAAATATTTTTTCTCAACACGCAGTGCAGAGTTGGGGGATTGGATAGCAGACATATTTGGGTCATTAATTGCAACAGTAATCGCAATTATATTCTTACGTAGAAGACGATAATTCACGGAAAAATATATCTTTGTATAAATTATAGTATATTATGGTTAAAAAATTATTTATTAGCTTTATTGCAGTATTAACATTTATTTCATGCAATAATATTTCACAAAAAAATGAGTCTAGTACTGTAGAGCCAATTAGTATATCTGAACAAGTTGGAAGTGGCGAAGATTACCAGTTCTTAGTAAAGGTGGGCGATGAGGCTCCCGATTTTGAAATGCAAATGCCTGATGGTAGTAATATTAAGCTTTCATCATTCCACGGTAAGGTAGTTATGCTACAATTTACAGCAAGCTGGTGTGGTGTATGTAGGCAAGAGATGCCGCATATAGAGTCTAGAATTTGGCAACGTCACAAAGATAATCCTGAATTTGTTCTTTATGGTATTGACAGAGAAGAACCGGTTGAAAAAATTGAAGAGTTGATTAATGCAACTAAAGTCACTTATCCCATAGGTCTTGATCCCGATGCTGGCATTTTTGGATTGTATGCAGAGAATAATGCAGGTATAACGCGAAATGTAATTATTGACAGAGATGGTAAGATTGTTATGTTAACACGTCTGTTTGAAGAAGAAGAGTTTAATCAAATGGTTGAAACAATAGATCAACTTCTTCAAAATCCTTTATAGCATATGATAATTAATTTAAAAATTTAGATTCATGAAGTATGAAAATTTAAAAATTTTAGATGAGTTAAGGGAAAAAGGTAGTATTACAGAAGAAGAGTACCAGCGTGAAAAAGAGAAAATTCTGAACGACAACATTTCTTTTAATATCAATAAAAAACCATTATTTGGATTAACTGAAAACACATACATTATGCTAATGCATCTTTCCCAATTTGCAGGAATTATTATTCCACTTGCGGGTTTTATTGTACCTATATTTATGTGGATTACAAATAGGGATAATAATGTAAATATTGATACACATGGCAAAAACATTGTAAATTTCATGATTAGTTTCGCTATTTACGTAACTGTAGCAACAATTACTATTATAGGTATTCCTGTAGCTGTAATCATTGGAATAATGTATATGATTTTTATAATTATGGCAACTGTAAAAGCCAATAACGGTGAGTACTGGAAGTATCCGTTGACGATACAATTCATTAAATAATGACTACAGAACATATAGTAAACTATTCAAATGTACAATTAAATCGTGAAGAAAATATTATTCTTCGCAATGTTAATCTTACGGTAAACCGAGGAGACTTCTTGTATATAATTGGGAAGGTAGGTTCAGGTAAGAGTACACTCATGAAAAGCATGTACGCTGAATTACCTATAGAAGATGGGAATGCAAACGTATTTGACTATGAGCTTGCAACTATTAAACGTCGCTATGTACCATATCTTAGAAGAAAAATTGGAATTGTGTTTCAGGATTTTCAACTTCTCATAGATCGTACAGTGGAGAAAAATCTTGAATTTGTTCTTCGAGCAACAGATTGGAAAAATAAACGTGAAATTAAAGACCGTATAAATGAGGTTCTAATCTTGGTTGGGATGCAAAATAAATCCTATAAAATGCCTCATGAGTTATCGGGGGGAGAACAACAAAGAGTAGTAATTGCAAGAGCATTACTTAATTCGCCATCTCTAATATTAGCAGATGAACCAACAGGTAACTTAGACCCGGAAACAGGCAGTCAGATTGTTTCACTTTTACAGGAAATTTCTGGTAGAGGTACTGCTGTAATAATGTCAACTCACAATTATTCCATTGTTCAAGCTTTCCCGGGTAAAATTATGCGTTGTGAAAATATGAACTTAGTTCACATATGATATTCACTAATAGTTTTACTTTTGACAAATTATCCTTATTAATTGTCCTAAAAAATGTGTACATTTGCATCTTCAAAAAATTATAAAAATATATCACAATCGTGGCTGACACAAAGTACATATTTGTAACTGGGGGTGTTGTTTCTTCCTTAGGTAAAGGTATAATAGCATCGTCACTCGGAAAATTATTGCAGGCTAGAGGATATAAGGTTACAATTCAAAAATTTGATCCATATATTAATGTTGATCCCGGAACATTGAACCCTTATGAACATGGAGAGTGTTTTGTTACTGTTGACGGGCATGAAGCAGATCTTGATTTAGGGCATTATGAGCGATTTCTAAATATTCAAACTACGAAAGATAATAATATTACTACCGGTCGTATATATCAGAATGTAATTTTAAAAGAGAGGCGAGGGGATTTTCTTGGCAAAACTGTTCAGGTTGTTCCACATATAACCGATGAGATAAAACGGAATATAAAATCATTGGGAATAAAGAACAAATTTGATTTTGTAATATCAGAAATTGGAGGAACAGTAGGTGATATTGAATCTACTCCTTACCTTGAAGCAGTGCGTCAGTTAAGATGGGAACTAGGAAAAAACAGCTATTGTTTACATCTTACATATGTGCCATATATTACAGCAGCCGGCGAGGTTAAAACTAAGCCAACTCAGCATTCTGTTAAAGAGTTGCAGTCGCACGGAATCCAGCCTGATATGTTGGTATTGCGTACTGAACGTAAGCTTAATAAAGATATACTCAATAAAGTTGCTCTTTTCTGTAATGTTGAACAAGGAGCAGTAATGCAGTCGATAGATGTTTCGACAATTTATGAGGTCCCCATAATGATGCAGCGGCAGGGCATGGATGAGGTTATTGTGCGTAAAATGAATTTAACGCCTGGTGATAGCCCAAAGATGGAGGCTTGGAATGCATTTCTTCAGAAAAGAAAAGATGCTAAAAAACATGTCAAAATCAAACTAGTTGGTAAATATGCTGAACTACCTGATGCATATAAGTCAATTATTGAGTCATTGTCACAAGCAGCCATATATCATGATAGAAAATTAATTCTTGATCTTTATCAATCTGAAAAAATTACAGAAGAAAATATAGAAGAACGGTTGATAGATGCTGACGGAGTAGTAATTGCACCTGGATTTGGACAGAGGGGTATAGAGGGAAAATTTGTTGCTTTGAAGTATGCTAGAGAACACGATATCCCTACATTTGGTATTTGCCTTGGCATGCAATGTATGGTTATTGAGTATGCACGTTCAGTTATGAATTTACATGGAGCAAATTCAACAGAAATGGATCCTGTTGCTGAGGACAAGATTATTGATTTCATGGAAGAACAGACTCATATAACTAATATGGGTGGTTCGATGAGACTTGGATCTTATGATTGCGTTCTTAAAAAAGGTTCTCTGGCATATAAAGCATATGGGAAGTCGAAAATTCAGGAACGACATCGTCATAGATATGAATTCAATAATAAGTATAAAACAGAATTAGAGTCAGCAGGAATGAAATGTACTGGGATAAATCCGGAACATAATTTAGTGGAAATTGTTGAAGTTCCCAATTTAAGGTGGTTTATAGGTACTCAATTTCATCCAGAATATAATAGTACAGTCATATCACCAAATCCGCTGTTTATGAGTTTTATGTCAGCTGCAGCACTTACAAAAGAATTTAGAAAATAATAATCCTAAGAAGTTAATGGATAAAAATACAGTTATAGGTTTACTGTTGATTACCGCAATAATAATTGGTTTCACGATATACAACAGGCCTAATCAGGAGCAGATGGCGGAACAACTACGTTTGCGAGATTCAATTGCATTAGTAGAAACACAGCGTGCCGAAACTACTGCTAATATGGAGTCACAAAGTGATAATATTAAAGAAAATGGTATTTCCGTTATTAGTCAAGGTTCAAATGTTTCAGATTTTTTCAGTACTGCCATTTCGAATAATGAACTCACAACCGATTCTATATCAGAAGTTTCAAGTTTAATTAATGATAGCATTATCGGTTCAATAAAAGAAGTAGTCAACGAAGAAAAAATCGTTCTCGAGAACGAAAAACTACGAGTAGTGTTAAGTACACTTGGTGGGAAAATTCAGTCAGTTAAATTGAAGGAACACCTCCAATATACAGGTGACAGTTTATATCTTTTTGAGAAAGATGAAGAAGCTCGGTTTAACTTGGAGTTATTCAATCGCAATAGTTTACGTATTACAACCGAAAATGAATTATTTACTCCTATTAGGAGTTCTGATGGCAAATCGGTGATAATGCGTTTGCAACATTCTACACAGCAATATATAGATTTAGTTTATAGCTTTTCAGAAGATGACTATATGCTAGATTTTGATATTCAGATTGTCGGAATGAGAAATGGGCTTCATCCTGAAAGTCTTACAAATTTCAGGATTTACTGGGAGCAAAAGGTAAGACAGCAGGAGAAAGGTCGTACATTTGAAAATCGTTATTCTCGCATACATTATAAGTATGATAAACAGAGCGATGAAAGACTGAGTGAATCGAGAAATGATCAAGTAGAACTTTCGGAGCCTATTAAATGGTTTGCTTTTAAAGATCAGTATTTTGCTGCTATAGTAATAGCTGACGACCCTTTTAATAATACAATCCTCACATCTGAGTTACTAAATGATTCAAACTATATAAAAGACTATAAAGCAGAAGTTTGGGCACCTGTTAAAATTAGTACAGAGAGTGATCTTGTAAGTGCAGGCTTCAATTATTACTTTGGTCCCGTACATTATAATACTCTTAAATCTTATGATGATGGAATAAGCAATAGTGCTGATAAACTTGAACTTGAGGAGATAGTAAGTCTTGGTTATAAGTGGCTTAGATGGGTCAATAAGTGGTTTGTGATACCTCTATTTGATTTTTTCTTATCCTTGAATTGGAGTATGGGAATTATAATACTAATCTTAACCTTTATTGTTAAAATAATTATTTCTCCATTAACATATAAATCTTATATGTCTTCTGCCAAGATGCGTGTACTACGTCCTCAGATTCAGGAAATAGAAAAAAAATATCCTGGACAGGAGCAAGATATGATGATGAAAAGGCAACAAGCAACTATGGAATTATACAATAAAGCAGGTGTTAGTCCTATGAGTGGTTGTTTTCCTATGCTTATTCAAATGCCTGTGCTTTTGGCTCTCTTTTTCTTCTTTCCATCAGCAATAGAACTGCGTCAGCAGAGTTTTCTTTGGGCAGAAGATCTATCTACTTATGATTCATTAATTACTTGGAGCGCTAATATTCCTATAATTACCAGATTTCTAGGTAACCACATTAGTATTTTTTGTCTATTGATGACAGTTACAAACGTTATTTATACAAGATACAATATGGCTGCCATGGATACTGGTCAGCAAGCAATGCCTGGCATGAAGAATATGCCTATATTTATGAGTGTTTTCATGTTTTTCTTCCTAAACTCATATCCAGCAGGATTAAATTACTACTATTTTCTTTCTACATTAATAACAATTGTAATAATGACAGTTTTGAAGAAAGTGATAAATGAAGATAAGATTCTTGCTCAACTAGAAGATAACAAAAAGAAACCTAAAAAGAAATCAGGATTTATGGCTCGTTTGGAAGAGGCTCAAAAAATACAGGAAAAGCAAGCTCGCGAGCAAGCAAAGCAAAATGCAAAAAAAAATTATCGAAAATAGGTTCGATAGTTTTAGTGAACTTATTTTTTTTATATTTGTTTTAACTAAATACACATCTAAAAAGTTTTGTTATGAGCGAAGAAAAGAAAGAACTTGAATATGACGAAGATGATTCTTTAAAATTTATTCAAGAACACCTTCCTGAGGAAATGAAGGATGAGTTTTCCGATGACGAGATCAACTATATAGTTGATTTGATTTATGAATTTTATGAAGATAAAGGATTTCTTGATGCGAGTGAAGAATCAGAGATAGAGATTGACGAAGACGAATTATTGGAATATATTTTTGATAATGCTCGTAGAGATAATATTAGAGAATATACTGACGAACAGATAGAAGTTATTGTGGCAGGCGAACTAGCGTATTGTGATACTCTTAATTTGTTCGACTAAAAATTCTTTATTATTTAATATAATTCATCAAAACAAAAACTAACTATGAAACAATTTTCAAAATTAA
>CAZURM010000078.1:0-8551 GCA_964622945.1 uncultured Proteiniphilum sp. | reverse complement strand
AAGAATGGGGTTGTGAATTGCTTTCAGAATTCAGTATCTTTGATATCAACAACAACCCCCGACCACGAAGCAAGACAGTCTCTCACGTTGTGAATTGCTTTCAGAATTCAGTATCTTTGATATCAACAACAACTCCGATGTGGATGCCAAAGCCCAAGCACTCGTTGTGAATTGCTTTCAGAATTCAGTATCTTTGATATCAACAACAACACAGAGCCGATGCCTTAAGAACAGATTGTTGTGAATTGCTTTCAGAATTCAGTATCTTTGATATCAACAACAACCATATGTTTCGTGAGTGACTGCGAGTTAAGGTTGTGAATTGCTTTCAGAATTCAGTATCTTTGATATCAACAACAACTCTCCAATAGAATTTCTGCCCCGCTCCCGTGTTGTGAATTGCTTTCAGAATTCAGTATCTTTGATATCAACAACAACTCTAAATCGTCTGAATCGAGCTTCTTGCCTGTTGTGAATTGCTTTCAGAATTCAGTATCTTTGATATCAACAACAACACTTAAATGATGAGGTGATAGCGTTCACGGTTGTGAATTGCTTTCAGAATTCAGTATCTTTGATATCAACAACAACAGGATATGTGTATGATACTAGATTATCAGGTAGTTGTAGCGTAAATTACGATTAAAATTTGTTGTTGTTTTGGATTAATAAAATCCTGTCACATGACAGGATTTTATTTCTATCGTTAATATGATAAGAAGTTTTCTAGAAAAGCTCCAGTTGTTGATAAGGAGTTGTAACTTGAGTCTCTTTCTTACCAATATATAACTCCATTCTCCCAAATTGTTTATCAGTTATGCATAATATACCAACTTGACCAGATGGTGGTAAAAAGCTTTTTACTCGTTTTATATGAACTTCAGCATTCTCTCTGCTTGCACAATGTCGCAAGTATATAGAAAATTGGAACATTGTAAATCCATCTTGAATAAGTTTTTTTCGGAAAATGGTGTAGTTTTTTATATCCTTTTTTGTTTCAGTTGGCAAATCAAAGAAAACCATAACCCACATAACTCTATATTCACTGAATCGATTCATTTATAATTATTCAAAAGAAGGGTATTTTATTTTTCTAATATTACCCGCAAAACAATTATATAGTGAGGCAGTTGTTTGCCCAACCGCAATCATTAAAGGACTTCTTTTGCCTCCTAGAATAACATCAAGTACTGGAATATTAAGAAGTTTGTACTTAATATCTTGTGTAAGTTCTTCCACATTAGGTGTATCTATCATAATATCACAAACAAGTTTATCCACAAATGGACGATAAGGTTCCATAATATCATCAGCTAAACAGTATGCATTATATTTATTACGATGATGTATTCCAAATGTAGGTAGAAGTCCACTTGCTACGAGAGATCTGGCAACTACTGCACGTAGGATTGCATAGCCATAATTTAACAAATTGTTTGGTGGAATTCCTTCACGATAACGTGTGAATCCCTCAATTTCTAAAAACAAGTTAGACCAATAATAAACGGCTGCACGTGCTTCATAATTTTCTGAGTCGCCACTCTTTACATTGGAAGCCCACACTCTCATGTTTTTTACAACTGAATTGTTTTTATTTGATAAAACATAAGCTTGATTAATAATTTTACTTTGTACAGTTTGTTGCCAAAGCTGTTTCTTCAAGGGAACGCTGGCGTTAATTTGACAACGAAATCTTTCACTTTGTGTCTTATTCCCAGACAAAGGGAGCATTAACCCGACAGGCATTCGTGAACTGTCGCAAGTGATTAATGCGGAGTTGTTCTCTAAAAGAGCTTCTATTAATCCTTGTGTTATTGTAATTTGTTTATTGTCAAGAATAATAACACCAATATCTTCAATGGGTATTGTTCTCTTTGACTGTTTCTTTAACTCAAGAGGGAACTTATCATTTTTCTCTACTTCAGGTAATTTTATTACCAGTTGCTTATTTCTTAAACTTAAATAGGTAGGATTTCCAAAGTATAGAGTTTTTTTGATCATAGGCTATAGCTTAATATTCGCCAACTTGTACAATTTTACCGATATGATTAATTCTAACTTTTACTATATCATTTAAACCATTAGGTGTTCGTACACTCTTGTATGTAAAATCTAAATCATTAGTAACAGTAGTTTCAAGATGATGCCGAAAAGTATAATACTTGGTACTTAGTTTTTGTACTCTATATAAATTTTTACTGATAATTTCAGAGTTTTCCGAATTTAAAAGATCTATTTCATTTGGATCAAAATCTTCAGCAGGAAATACGAACATTTCATTTTGCTTCATTGTAAAAAGAAACTCCCAATTCAAATGCTTGTTGAATGATTTGTCAATAATTGGAAGACCTTGATTAGACCTTTCTACAGCCTCGTAAAAAGATATAACCGATTCCTGTAAATTACCTTCTTCGTCTTTGTAAATTGCTACGTGATGATTGTTCCTTGTCTGCACAAAGTCAGTGTGAATTCTTTCTCCATTGTCATCCTTGATTTCTTTTCCTAAATGATCTTTTTTATAATGAAGTGGAGTGGCAGTGTTTACAGCGGCAATGGTTACATTTTTAATTGAAATTCCTTTTTCTTTGTTGAGCCAAATCGGGTTTTCTTCTAGATTTGAAAATGCATCTTTCGGATTTCCATTGAACTCATTTAGTCTGTCTTGTAAGGCATTTTTTACACCACCATCAATAACTTTATCGAGCTTTAAATCAGATGATATGGGTTTTCGGATAGTAAATATTTCCTCAAAACATCTTACTTCTTTTAATTGCTCTCCGTTTAATAGTATAGGCTCCTTTTTTAATGTTTTTGTAGCAAATGCTGTGCTGCAGTCATTATTGTATTTGGATAAATGTGATAGTACAACTTCTCGTTCTTTTTCATCAATAATTAAGTCGGCAATTTCTATCTTAAATTTGGTGTTCAGTTTAACAGCTTTATTCATAGGCTGTAATGATCTTCCGTAAATGGTCTCTTTGTGTAGTTGACCACGGGGTGTTGTCTGTAATGTCTTTTTATAGCGCTGTTTGCCTGACAATTTAGTTTTGTTGATATTATTTGTTACAACTTTGTTCTTAGCCTTGTACGAAACAAGTATAGATTCAACTTCTTTTCTGGCAACATCTCTAAAGTTAGGGATGGGTTCTTTAAAGATTAAAGAGCCATTTTTTCTTTCTGTTATTACATTTTCTATTGCGTGAATAATGCTATGTTTTTTATGTTTTGTGTTTCTTCGTGCGTTTAAGTTATTAATATATTGTATGTGATTATGTGTCGTAAAAGCTACAGTTAGAGCATCAACCGCATGATGTCTGTGATCATTGCGTTTAGTCCACTCTTTTATAACCTCTACTTTTTTTATTTTCTCAGCCCCAATATCATATCGTTCTTCTATTTCAGTAAGATCTAATGCTCTGTATTTTGGTAGATTTAACTCCTTCATTAAATTTATTAAACCCCAATCTTCTCTCAAACGATCTGTAATGCTACCAGTGGTAGGTACAACAAACTTGAATGATTCTAGTAGCATTTGTCTTGCTTTCTTTGCAATGTATTGGGTATTTCGCAAATCACGTTCAATAAAACCACCAGGTATATCTTTATATGCCATTAATAGTTTATTTCTTTTAGCTCTTGAAATGGATCCTTTTCCATTATTATACCAAATTTCAACATTGTTTTCGTATTCTGACTTATTAAAGCTATAGTCTTGACTTATAAAATCAAACGCAGTTCTATTGCTCTTCTTCTTGTTCTCTTCGTTATATGCAAGTGTCTTATTTGAGTAAGAGTCATCAAATAAGAGTGCTTGTGGAATTATATGTTCAATCTCAATTTCTTTAGAAAAAAGTTTTTCTTTTGGTATATATTTATTTGTAAAAATTGTTTTGTTGCCTCTTGAGTTTAGTTCATCCCACAATCTATATCTGATAACATCATTTCTAGTGGGGTTTGGTATTCCAAATTCTTTTATTATTAATTTTTTAATATCTTCATTTCGTCTTGTTGCTTCTGCTATACCTTTGCTCATTTCCTCACGTTCACTCGCAGTTCTCTTAAGTTCACGTGCTAGCTCTATTCTTACTTCATCAGGTTTACCATATTCATCAATCACTTGATTCACCAAATTTACCATCTGATTAAGAATTTTCTCAACAACAGGGTTTCGGAGACTATTTTTTGGTAATATTTCAAGTTTGTCTTTTAATACCTTTTTATTTAAATCTTCTACTGTCTCACTGCTAGAATGATTGTACCCGGCTAATTCACACGCTCCAACTTCATTGTCACTACTTTTGGCATAAGGGTGATCGGATTGCAGATAAGGAATTATTTTACGCATTGCTTTTGTGGAAAGATTTCCATAATCTTGCAGGAGAGTAATGTTAGAAAGCTTTGTTGCATATGCCGGTTTAAAACCGTACTTATTATGAAGTGTTTTACGAAGTTTTGTATCATTATTACCATACAATAAACGATCTTCTTCGCTTGCCTTACCGCCATCTTCTGCAGAGTACAAAAGGTGCCATAATTGAAATGATGGCTGTTTGTCAAAGGTATCACTGTTAAGATCGAAATGTAAAATGTCTTTATTTATTCCTATAACTGGAAATATTGCTTCTAACTCTTCTAAAACATCTTTTGCTGATTTTTTATCCCAGTCAAAGCCATATCCTTCTGCTGATGCAATCTCTTGAAATACATTAAAAAGGGCTTTATTTGTTGCATTACCTTCAATATCATCAAAATTACATTTCCATTCAGTTATCCTTTTAATATATATATGTCTTGAAATAACCTGCATTACATCTTTTGGCTTTAAGTTTCCACGAAGGTTAAGCTCTTTAAAAATATCATACCTAACCTCATCATCTAAATTACATACATCAATGATATCATTAGTTATTTCATTTTTAAAAATGAGATTATTTAAGTTTTGCCAAATTTTAAATTCCTGGAAAACAGGTGAAGAACGTGGTGCTACTCTTTGTCCAATAGTTCTGGATTTAGTTTTCCCGGTTGCTTCATCAAAGTATTCTTCTTTTTTGCTTTCAAACTGACAAAAACTTATAAGACCTTTTTGTGACTTTAGTTTTCGTTGATAGAATATTATAACGTCTCGTATTTCATTTTTAAGTTCATTTGTTAATATGTCTGGATAATATTTTGCTTGAGTTTGCCATATCTGTTCAAATTCATCGAGATAATCTTGGCGATAAAAGACTTGATTCTTTAGGGAGGTGTGTGGGTTGTTTTCTATTTGATTATAAAGATATTCCCCAATTGTAATTTTGTTGAAATAAAGTTTTTTACTTCTGTCGGAAATAGCTCCTAAATATCCGCTCGAATTATTGAGTTCAACATTGATTTCCTGTATAATAATTGCTAATTTATCAAGATCAAGTTGATTAGTTAATGCTTCTTGTCTCCACTTGTATCTCTCAAGCCTTTGTTCATCTCTTTTACCTGTTTGTTTTAAACCTTTCAAGTTCCACGACTCTTCTAATATCTTATAAGTTTGACCTTTGTTTTTATCTTCAATTGCATAAAAAAGCTCATTTGTTAATTTAGTAGGGTAGTATTCAGTCTGTTTATCCCATATTTTTTTTAATTCGTTGCGTAAATCAGAACGGTAGAAGTCAGGAATATATTTTCTTCCCTCAGTGAGAGTTTTATAAACATATTGCCCTGGTGTTATATTTTCTTCATAAAGAATTTTTGCTATTGTCATCCCATCAATTGCTATGCCTTCATCACTACTTTTTGATTTTCTGCTGCTTTTGTAGCCCCTTTTCTTGTTAATTGAAAGGAGTATTCTAGCAAAATCTTCCAAGTCAATTTTGTTATGTGCTGCTTTGGCTCTCAGCATTAATGTTTGATGGGTTGTATTTTTGCCTATTTCGGTTAGTGAAGTTTCACTAGTAATAATACCTGATTTAATTAGTATTTCAACTAAATTTTTTCTTCTCAACTTATAGCGTTGAAGATTTCTTCTAGCTCCTCTTTTTAGTGTTCTTTCGGCATTTGTTGAGATAGGTCGCCCTCTTTCAAAGTCTCTTTGTTCATCAACTGTTAAGGGATTTACTCTTACACCTAGTTTTATTATTTCAGAATTCTCTTCAATATTTTCTGCTTCCTTTACTAATGCCCAACCTATTGAATTAGTTCCAAGGTCTAGCCCTAAAATTGTTTTGCTCATTACTATAGTTTTCCTTGTATTATGATAATAATCAAAGATATATATATATTAACAAAAAAAGATGTTTTATGTGAAAATATTTTCTACCTTTGCGTATGAAAGCAATTCACAATAAGGATTATTCCGTTGTGAAAACATTAAAAGCGGCCCTTACGTTAGTAAGGGTCGCTTTCATTATAAACAGAGTTGTCATTATTATATCTTCATCAGTTATATATTATTATATTTCAATATATTCATGAAAATTATTCCAATCTGTATGGTTTTGATATACCTTTTACTTCCTTGAGGTAAGTAAAGTTTAATTGTGTATGTATAAGGTATATTGCCATTTCCTGATGGTGGAGTTTTTGCATTTATATTTACTTCTAGCAAATATGAACAACCAGAAAAGCAGAGTTGCCAATACTTATGAGATTATTAGGTAAGATTATTCTGCTCAGATTAAGTCCATTAAAACTATTATCTCCTCTATGTTTAATATTTATGGGAGAACTAGATTAATAAATTTCTCACCGTAGCGTAGTCACTAAGTAGATTTCGTTTACTTCTTCACGTGTTTCACTAACCCATCTTCATCAGTTTAATGAGCTCATTTTTATCAAACTTTTGTTGTTTTCAGTAATATCGCATTAATATAGTTAAGTAATTAAATTATATTTTATCGGGAAAATCGGGGAAACTAATTTTAAAATAATCAGCGATATCCTCCCAGAATAAAAATCCTATATATGAATTAAATGCTCTTAAGATTTCGACTTCATCCCTGTGTCTTAAGTTTTGATTGAAATAATCCTTGCTTGAATATAACTTCATACTTTCTGCATAAGCACGCTTTAGATATGTCTCTTTTTCTAATATATAAAACGAATAAATATTTTTTGGTTGGTCTAGTAGAGAGTCAATATATCTTATTAACTGATCTCTTTGTTTTAACCATGTTGTATTTGTGGTTGTATTAGGCTCTGTTCGTTTACCTTCACCAACATAAATCGAATTAGTAGTTTCAATGAAAATATCAGGAGATGAAACTCCTTCAAAAATATACCATGCTTGATTGGGAAGTTTTGAACTTGAATTGATTTTTCTTATGGCTTCATCTAATGTTTTTTTGTCTCCTGAAAATAACAATTCTCTTTTTTCTACTGTCTCTTTACTAATTGACTTTGTATCGTAGTTTTTTTCTTTGTTTAACTCATTTAAGTTTTTCAGCATCCAAATTAAAAGTGATTTTGAAGGCGGAAGTCTTTCTTCTTTTTCACCATTTTTACCATCTTTATATTGAATTTTAATCAATGAATCTTTCTCTATTTTTTGATTTTTATCAAACATCCCTAAAAGTTGGTTTAATTTGTTGATATCAGAATCAATAAAATCGAATAATGGTTTAACTCTGGTTTCTGTACTATTTTTTTCACCCATAATTAGTAATTGTTTTTTATTAGTTACTTATATATATATTTATAGATTACGATTTACTAATCGTTAATATTCGTATTCTCAACCCCTCTATAATATTTAAACGCCATCCATTGTCCATAACATAGAGCAGCACATGTTTCTTCATCCCCTTTGTCAGATTTTAGTACCATATTTGTCGTAAGATTAGAATCATAAAAGTCCACAACTCTGAATCTGTAATCATATTTAGGGATTATATCCAACATAAGGTATTCATATTTATACCAGTTGTTATGGAACATTACCCAACAGATGTCGTCCTCATCTTCATTTCGGTAATAAAAATCGGGATTAATCTCTTTTTTGATGTATTGTTCAATTTCTTCTGTTTTCGGACTTCCATTTTCATTAAATAAATCTCTTTTGTAGAACCAAATCATTGCATAAATTAATTCTTGTGTAACAGATGCATAACCGTCATAGTAATCAGGATTACCGCCATAAAGGTGAACATTAGTTATATTGTACAATATCTGTTTAAAGTTTATTTTCTGTGCTTTCTGAATGTATTCGATAAAAATATCACGTTCATTCTCCATGAGCTCATAAAATGTTTGTTCCATAGAGCTATTCTTATTATCGAATGCAGATTTATATGGCAGTTGGAGGAGTTCATGAATGTCTTTTTCTAATCCAATGAATTCAGGGCTTTGTGCTGTATTTATAAAAATAACCTTACCCTGTTTAGAATTTACTCTTGATGCGATAGTTAAAGCATACCATGCAATAAAATTATATTCTTTATCTCCATGAATGATAATTATGCTATCCGAATTGTAACAGATGTTGGCATTACGTTTGATATAATAGTCAACATCCTCAAATGTGTAGTCTTCCAAGGGATAGGCTTCGATTGGTAAATTATGTTTTTTAGCAAACCGATTGGCA
>CAZURM010000077.1:0-8942 GCA_964622945.1 uncultured Proteiniphilum sp. | reverse complement strand
TCGTTCAAACCTCAATTCTACTTTACCCCTACAAAAACCTTTATCTCCTCATATACTCCTCATACTTACTTCATATTCTCTTCATATAAATATGAGGAGGTAATGACCGATGTAATACTTATCTATCCTCGAAATACTATAAATATCAGTTGTTACTGTTAAGAATATTTGTTAAATTGCCGTATTACGTTAATTGAAAAGAAATGGCACGAGCAAAAAACACACTTTTAAAAGGAGTATCTGGTAAAATTGGAGATATAGTTACATTTGAAAGAAATGGCACTCAGGTAGTGAGAGAACATGTTATTCCTAAAGATCCAAAAACACCTGCACAGCTGGCACAACGCATGAAGTTAGAGGTGGTAAACAAGGGACTTTCACCTCTTAAAAATATAATTAAACGTGGACATATTGGTGATAGCAAAGCCTATAGATCTTCGATTGGCATTGCCATGAAAGATTGTATATTAGGAGAATATCCTAAACTATCGCTGGATTATAGCATGATTCAATTGGCTCAAGGTAAACTACAGCTGCCTGAAAATATTTCAATAAGCAGTGATGAAAAAACAAACACTATTTATATAAGCTGGGATAGAGAGTTGGCGTTTAGAGATAAACCAGGCAAGCATGATGACAACATAAATGTTGTTTATTTCAATGAAAGGCATTCTATGGCAAAGACTTTACTTAATGCACCCAGTCGTATTAAAGGTGAACTGTCGTTTACTCTTCCGAAGGAGTGGGAAATTACTGACACACACTTTTGGATCTATATGACATCTCATGACTTTCTACATAACTCGAACAGCTTTTATTTGAAGATTTGATATTTTGATAAAATAACTTCAAAGTTTGATTGAAAATCTTCTAAGAATAATGAAGCAATAAATTTTTAAAATAAAAAGTCAAAAAATGTTTGATGTTAAAAAAATATGTTGTACTTTTGCATCCGCATTATGGGTAATTCCTAGTGCAATTTTCATTTAATATTTCGGGGTGTAGCACAGTCCGGTTAGTGTACCTGCTTTGGGAGCAGGGGGTCGTGAGTTCGAATCCCACCACCCCGACGAAATATAAAAAGCACTTTCCTTAAAGGAAGTGCTTTTTTTGTATCCTGTACATATTAAAGCATATAATATATAGTTTACCCGCAACTTTATATGCAAATATGACAATGCTAAAATTATAATAAGGATTTCAACCAATAGTAAAACTTGATAAGGTAAAGTATCTTCTTTAAAGATTTAACGAGACGGTCTTCTGTATATTAATCGTTCAGTTACAGGCATAAGGTCAACATCTATCCAGACAGGGGTAACAAATGTTGGATTGACAACTGCATTGTGTGCTGCCCGTTGTGAAACTTTTGCTTGAAATGGCTCAATAGCAGATGGTATATAGCTATTCCCTTCTACCGACTTACCGAACAACTTCTCATACCATACACATGATGCTGTATATCTTCCATATGTTAACTCTAAATGATATCCATCTCTGCAAAATGTATCGTTCAAACTACTGGTTCTGCCGTTCTGCACTGCTGTCCCTGCAGGAATTATTATATTTATACCTGCTCTTTCGGCTGCTCTCGTGGCGGCATCAATAATTGCTTCATACATTTCGGCTTGATCGCTATTATAGTTAATAAAATCAGGATGTGTTGAATCTTCTGAGTATGCCCATGTGGAGTGTAAAATAAATTGTACTTCACTGTTTGTTGCGTATTCCTTCACATACTTTATCAATTCGTCAAGATAAGGAAAGTATGATTCATAAATCCCTGAGAGAGAGCTTACTTGTTGAAAAGATATATAATCCCACTCTTCGTCTGTTATAGCGTTGGCAAGTATGAAATTTGTTGTTTCAATTTTTTCTCCATTGACAATCTTTCTATATGCATAGTCACTCGAATTGTTTTGCGAGTTGTTGTAATGCCTTTCTAATGAACACCCTCCAATATACATATTACCTATTATAATAGTGTCTCCGTTTGCTTCTGCAAGCCCAGACAGATAATATTCAATAGCATCTTCAGAGAAGCTGTTGCCTATAGCAAGCAATTTAATCTGCTTTGCGTATATTGATGGAAAGGCTATTAGTATAGAAAGAAATAGGATTATTACTTTTTTCATATTCATATTGTTAAGTCGATTTTTATAAGTGCAAATATACAAAATAGTCTCGTAATGCAGAGGTGTAGTAAACTACAACAAAGATAAATGAATAACATTTTTTTTAATATTCTATTTATAGTTCTCAATTTAGTTATCTTTGCTATGACAAGATTGGAACCGGTTTCTGATTTAAAAATTACAGGCGATAATGAGTACAAAACAAATGAGTACCTCCGGGTGGCTTAGCAAACGAATGGCAAGCGCTCGTGGCACTTATATGAAAGCTTCGTTGTTCACTCTCTTAAGTGCAGGGTGTTTCGTTGTATTTAGCTGGTACTTATCGATATTTGCAGCCTCGTGGTTAGACAACGGTTTGACTATACCAAAAACTCTACTTATAGCTTCTGTTTTTCTTGCCGGAAGATATTTATTTGCACACCTTGAGTCAAGAACCAACTACAATGCCGGAGTTGCCATAGTTGCTGATATAAAGAAAGAGCTCTTCCCTGTGTTGCTGCAGGACAATAAGCTTAGTTCAACCGACAGTGCATTGTACGTTACGAGGATAAGTGATGACTTAAGACCCTATTTTGCTTTTTTTATACCCTACTCTGTGGCTACGGTTCTCGTAAGCATATTATTGTTGATTATATGCTTTTTTATAGAGAAATGGGTCGCAACAATACTATTAATCTCTTTGCTGGTGATTCCATTTCAAATGGCTATAATTGGGATTGGAGCAGAGGCAATTCATAAAAAACACACACAGCTTTTTCTAAAATATTCTGCCGTCTTTTATAACAGGCTGAAGACAGTGGCAGAGATAGTTAATCTGGATAATTTTAAGCCTCAATATCGATTTTTGTCACGCAAAAGTGATGAACTGAATGAGGCAACCACGAATGTGATGAAAATCGCAATACTATCGTCTGCAGTACTCGAACTTTTTGTTACCATTGCTATTGCCGCCATAGCAATATATCTGGGAATGAGCTTGATGGGCATTATGAGTGGACCTAATTATGGGACAGGATACGACTTTGGTACAGCCTTATTTTTACTAACAATTACTCCATATTTCTTCTTTTATATACGAAAGTTTGTCAGTGCTTACCACGACCGCAACAAAGCACTGGCTGCTGCAGAGTTGCTGATACCTCTTCTTAATACTAAGGTTGTACCTCCTGTTGTGTATCAACAGGAGATATTTGATAACCTTACCATTAATGAACTGAGCTTTTCATATCCCGGCTCACCTGTTAAAGTACTACACAACATCAACCATAGTTTTCAAGAAAAAGGTATTGTGCTCGTGAAAGGTATCTCTGGATCGGGCAAATCAACACTTCTAAAAATCTGCAGCGGAAGTCTCTTTGTTGATGAGGGATTGGTTTCTGTTAATGGAGAAGATAATACAACTTCTCAGCAATGGTTAAAAGATAACACTTCTTATATGAATCAGTTTCCTTTTATTTTTGATGGTTCTTTGAGATATAACGTATTTATGGAAAAAGAACAGGACGAAATGGTTGACTATCCCAGCTTTCTGAACAGGATCCTCTCAAAGAAGGAGAATGGATGGCGTACAGAACTGAGTCACAATGGCATACAATTATCTGGTGGTGAGCGACAACTTGTTACACTTGCCAGAATGATGCTACATCCCCGACCGATAGCTATTTTAGATGAGCCAACTGCAAACCTTGATTCAGAAACAGCTCAAATCATTATTTCTGAAATAGAGGAAATGGCAAAAGAAAGATTGGTGATTGTAGCTTCTCACGAGCAACGTTTTGAATTGTTTGCTGATAATATAATTAATTTAAACTGGGGAGAACAGATGTAAGATGCGTGAGTTTGTAATTAAATATATCGTAAACCCTTTTAGAAAAAGATGGTGGAATGGTTTTCTACTGCTAGCCCTGTGGACTGTTGCCTTTGTAACCTTACCATCTATTTCAGGATGGTTTCTTGCAATTTGCAGCGTAGTATTTGTCACAGCAAGCACTACTTTTGCATATCTCATACCATCAGCAATAATAAGACTGCTTTCACTTTTACGAACTGCAACACGTTATTTCGAGAGATTAGAAAACCATAAAACTACATTGAAGGTGCAACAGAGTCTGCAATTAAAGATATTCAAGTCGGTGGCATTATTGCCCTATTTCAGAAAGCAGACCAACAACAACTCATCACTGCTGGAGAATAGTACACACGGAGTTGATCAGATACTTAATCATATACTGCTGTGGTTATTGCCCTTTTCGGCTTTACTTCTGACAATTGGTGTATATTTTATCTTCCTTATGTTTTTTTCAAACGCTATTGCAATAGAGTTTATCTTATCTTCAGCTGTTCTTCTGTTTCTAATTCCTCAGTACACTTTTATGAAAAATAGAATCTTAAACGCTCGCCTGAAAGCACTACGTGTTGAAAATCATCAGGATCTAATACAAAGTTTCAGGGGAAGAATTGAGATATCAAAATATGGTCTGGAGGATAAAGCTATTGACTCACACGAAAAAAAGAGACTTGAAATTGATAGACTTGAAAAAAAGCTTCAGTTCAATTCTTTCTATCTGCAACTTATAGTAGGATTAGGGGTCAGCTATATAGCTACTTTCTTGCTGTGGAACTCAAGTAGACATGGTTTAGATGCTCCTTTTGCCATAGGAGTTTTTTTCGGCATCATGGCACAGGCTGAGCTTTCAGAGATGCTGTTTTCCGGCAAATCAGAGAAGAGTTCTGTAGAACAGCAGGTAAAAGATATAGAATCGTTATTTGAGGAGGGTTCCAGTTACCAAGAACAATTATCATCAGATAGTGTGTTGGAAGATTCTACACTGGAGCTATTGAGATTAAATGACATAGAAGCAATAATTCCGGGTACTTCGGTGAATGTAGGACCCATTTCACTTAACATCAAAAAAGGTGAATGGGTAGCACTATTTGGAGAGACAGGTAAAGGCAAAAGTACGCTGTTAAACAGCCTGTTTTATCCTGAGTATAGAAAACATGGCACTTTGATTTGGAATAATTATAATGAATTACTCAGTCTACCGGTGCCGAGGGCTGTTTATGTAACTCAAAAAGCCTATCTGTTGACAGGTACATTACGTGAGAATTTTGAAGGATATACTGACGAAGAAATCGAGATGGTGTTGGATATTGTAGATCTGACTTCTTGGCGAGCTGCTCTGCCTAAAGGTTTAAGAAGTTGGATTGGTGAAAATGGTGAAACATTGAGCGGAGGGCAGAGAAAAAAGCTTCTGCTATCGCAGGCTCTCCTAAAAAGACCTCAACTGCTGGTGGTTGATGAGCCTACTGCCGGCATCAGCACAGATAACTCTATTGAGATATTTAATAATATTCGATTGCATTATCCGGAGACATCTATTCTTATGGCTACTCATATGAGAGAGTTTGAGACTGTTGCTGATAAGGTTATAAAGATATAATGTGTACATTTAATTTTATTATGTACATTTGCAGTGAATTTTTTTAACGTAAAACAACGAAAATCATTTATGTACAGAAGCAAAACATGTGGTGAGTTGCGACTGGCCAATGTAAACAGTGAAGTGACATTAGCGGGTTGGGTATCCAAGATTCGTAAGATGGGAGGCATGACTTTTATCGACCTTAGAGATCGATATGGTATAACGCAATTGTCGTTTAATCAGGAAGTAAATCATGAGCTATGTGAGCAGGCTAACAAACTTGGGCGCGAGTGGGTGATTCAGGTGACAGGCACTGTAAAAGAACGTAGCAGTAAGAATAGTCATATCCCCACAGGTGAAATTGAGATTATTGCTTCTGAACTGATTGTATTGAATGCTTCTAAAACTCCTCCATTTACTATTGAAACAGAGACTGATGGAGGTGATGAACTTCGTATGAAATATCGTTATCTCGACCTGCGTCGCAGCGTGGTTCGCCAGAACCTGGAGCTTCGTCATAAGATGGCTTTTGAGACTAGACGTTATCTGGATGAAAGGAATTTCCTTGAAGTGGAAACGCCCGTATTAATTGGTTCTACGCCTGAGGGCGCACGAGATTTTATTGTTCCTTCAAGAATGAATCAGGGTGAGTTTTATGCTCTCCCACAATCACCTCAACTCTTTAAGCAGCTGCTGATGGTATCGGGGTTCGATCGCTACTTTCAGATTGTTAAGTGTTTTCGTGATGAAGATTTGAGAGCAGACCGTCAGCCTGAGTTTACACAAATCGACTGTGAGATGTCGTTCGTTAATCAAGATGATGTTCTCAACATGTTTGAAGGGCTGACTAAACATCTTTTCAAATATATTAAAAACATTGATCTTCCTGACTTCTCACGTATAAGCTATGCCGATGCAATGAGATTGTATGGTTCAGATAAACCAGACATACGTTTTGGCATAACTTTCAAAGAGATTAAGGATCTTACAACCGGACAAGGTTTTGGAGTTTTTGATTCGGCTGAATATGTTGGTGCCATTTGCGCTGAAGGGTGTGCTTCATATACCCGTAAACAAGTTGATGAGCTAACCGATTTTGTGAAACGTCCACAGATAGGTGCTAAAGGACTCATCTATGTACGTTATAATGAAGATGGTTCTATAAAATCGTCGGTTGATAAGTTTTATAGTGAAGAGATCCTAAAATCATGGATTGAGAGCTGTGAAGCTAAGCCTGGTGACTTATTGCTAGTGCTTGCGGGCAAAACCGAAGAGACTCAAAAGCAGTTGGGTGAGCTGCGACTGGAGATGGGTGGGCGACTTGGATTAAGGGATAATAACAGTTATAAGTGTTTATGGATTGTAGATTTTCCTCTTCTTGAGAGAGATGAGGAATTGGGTCGTTATTTTGCTAAGCATCACCCATTTACTTCACCTAAACCAGAAGATATCCCTCTTTTGGACTCTGACCCAGGAGCCATACGTGCAAATGCTTACGATTTGGTGATTAATGGTGTTGAGATAGGTGGTGGCTCTATACGTATTCACGACAGTGAATTACAAAAGAAGATGTTTTCGGTTCTTGGCTTTACTGAAGAACAGGCAGAAGATCAGTTTGGCTTCTTAATGAACGCATTTCAGTATGGCGCTCCACCGCATGGTGGTATAGCCTTCGGTTTGGATAGATTTGTGTCTATTTTTGCAGGACTTGATAGTATTCGTGATACTATCGCCTTCCCAAAAAATACTGCCGGACGTGATGTGATGATTGATGCCCCTTCTATTGTTACAAAAGAGCAGTTAGATGAACTGGGAATCTTGCTCAAACCAAAAAATTAGATATAGGATACACTAAATATAATAGCTAAATCAAACTTTCGAGCTTTCCTCTGTCCAAGACTTTGAGTTCTCTTTTATATAGTGATATTAACTCCTCACGTATCATATCGCCTAATGTACGTGCAAGTGAGGGTCGTTGAACTCCAAAATATTCAGCAAGCTGAGTTTGCGTTCTTTTCAGTATAAAAGAGTTGTTCTGAGGTGTAGTGTTTTCAAGAATGTAAAGCGATAATTTACCCTTCAAGGTTTTAATTGACATCATTTGCACTTTCTTTGAAAGAAAAACTGTCATATTAGAATTTAGCTTCATGAAGTTTATCATAAGCTGCTCGCTTATCATCATCTCCTTTAGCCACATTGATGTAGGAATAACATAAAAAAGGCTTTTTTGCATAGCTATTACATCAACAGGATATCTGTTTTCCGTAGCAACAAGAAACGCGGGTGCTAATGGTCTGAACGGTTCAATAATCTCAATTTCCACAATATTTCCATCTTTGGTTACCATTTCAGTTCTAACCAATCCATCAATAAGAATATAGAGCGAATTAATATTGTCTCCTTGACGTGCAACTCGCTCTCCTTTTTGAAATTCTATAATCTCAAAAACTGCCCTATCTAAGATCTCATCAATATCACTTTGATTAAAGCCTGTAAATAATGGACATTGAGTTAAATCGTACATTTTGCGGAGTTTAAATAACAAAGGTAGTAAAATAAGAGATGAGTAGTGTTTACTGCTAAACATACCGTATTGTTAATAAAAGATAAAATCATCTATTGTAACGTTGGTTACAGGTTTCATCATTAGAAAATCTTAAATTTGCGTTATAATAAATAAATAATTAAATATCTGAATTTATGGAAAATATGTTTTGCTATCAGTGCCAGGAAACTAGTAAAAATGAAGGTTGTAAAATTATTGGTGTTTGTGGAAAAACTGCCGATGTGGCAAATTTGCAAGATTTGCTGATGTTCTTATGTAAAGGAATTTCTCATTATACTGTTAGATTAAGGAAACTTGGTATTAACATTCTTGAAATAGACAGGTTTATTGTTGACAGTCTGTTTATGACCATTACTAATGCTAATTTTGACAAGAGTAGGTTTATTACCCGCATCCTTATGGCATATGAGATGAGAAATGCCGCTAAAGAGAGGTTAATTTCTACAGGGGCCAATGTTGATGATATCAAATATGATGGTGCGCATTGGGTAGGTGAAAGTGAAGCTGAGATGGCTGAAAAGGCTTTGGAGGTGGGTATTTTGTCATGTGACAACGAAGATATACGCTCATTACGCGAACTGACTACATATGGTTTGAAAGGAATGGCAGCTTATGCTGAACATGCTTACAACTTGGGGTATACCGACAGCAATATCTATGAGTTCATGCAAAGGGCACTTGTTGATGTTACTGACGATTCTTTAACATCTGAAGAACTTACTGCACTGGTTCTTGAGACAGGTAAATATGGTGTTGAGGTTATGGCATTACTTGATAAAGCTAATACCTCAAGCTATGGTAATCCTGAAATAACAA
>CAZURM010000076.1:0-8955 GCA_964622945.1 uncultured Proteiniphilum sp. | reverse complement strand
AGGCGGATGGAGTTGCGGTTTTTAAAATCGACTCGCAAGATGGAACACTCACCAAAGTAGGTTATCAATTGACTGCCAAACATCCGCGCAATTTTGCGATTACTCCCAATGGTAATTTTTTGCTGGTTGCAGGGCGAGATGATAATGTAATAGAGGTGTATAGTATAGACAAGGAGACAGGATTGCTTACAAATACTAATCAAGATATTGCGATAGATAAACCTGTTTGTATTAAATTTACTCGACTTAATTAGGGTTGGTGCTGCGCCAGCAAAAGGACTGTGCTTGTGTAGAATATTAAATCAAGAGCACAGGTCAGGAGACCTGAGTCAGTGTTAGAATTGCTCCTCCATCTGCGTTTATCTTTGTTAGTTATTCATTAGCTAAAGAACTTTATTGCTCCCTTATAGGTAAATACAATATACTTTAATCATTTCTTTTTATTAGATTTGCAGTTCAAAGTAGAAACGTTAACGAACTTGTATGCTTTATTAGTTATCTTTAGAGCAAACAAGTATATAGGTTCAAGCGTTAGTTGTATAAGTAATAGTTATGTTAGTGTTTTATTATAGGTTTATTATTTATGTTTATACCTCAATCATTTCTTTTTAAAACCCTCATTCCTGAGGTTGTATCTAAATACGGAGATAATAATGCGCTTGGATTTGTGGGCGAAGAACCCATAACTTATACCCAAATGGGTAAGCGTATCGATGCTGTTATGGCTTATATGGAAACCATGGGTATTAAGCCAGGCGACCGTGTCATTATTTACAGTCAGAATATGCCCAATTGGGGCATTGTATATTTTGCAACTCAATGCATGGGCGTAGTGGTTGTGCCCGTATTGCCCGATTTTACGGCATACGAATTGGGTAATATTATAGAACACTCGGAGGCTAAGGCTATTTTTATCTCTAAGTCGTTAGAGTTTAAGCTTGCCAAGATAGAAAATGTTAGCATTGGATTAGTGGTTAGGGTGGATGATTTTGCTTTGCTTAAAGGGGAAGAAGACTCTCCTCTCTATGATGAGAACAGGCAACAGAAAGGTATTTACTCGCCCAATGAAGATGTGATGTCGGTTCTTTTGTACACTTCTGGCACTACAGGCACACCCAAAGGAGTTATGCTTTCGCAAAGAAATCTTATTACCAATATCTATCAATCTAATTGTGTACAAGATATTATAGAAACTGATCGGTTTCTTTCAGTTTTGCCATTGTCTCACACTTATGAGAATACAATTGGATTTTTATTGCCTATAGTCAACGGCGCCAGTATTAGTTATCTGCGCAGACCACCTTCAGTGTCCGTTCTATTGCCTGCTCTGAAAGAGGTAAAACCTACGATGATGCTCATAGTACCCTTAATTATCGAGAGGATATACAAAGGAAGTATTCTGAAGAAAATAAATAGCAAGAGCATCACACGTTTGTTATATAAATTTAGACCCACCCAAAAAACACTGAACAGAGTGGCAGGTAATAAGCTGTATGAAACTTTTGGAGGACAACTTAAGTTTTTCGGTGTTGGGGGTGCAAAACTAGATGCTGAAGTAGAACGTTTCCTTAGAGATTCTAAAGTTCCATTATCTATTGGATATGGATTGACAGAAACTTCGCCCTTGGTGGCAGGAGGAGCTCCAGGAAAAGGAAAGTTTCAGGCTATAGGTCCTAAAGTGGTAGATTCTGAAGTTATAATACACAATCCTGACCCCAAAACTGGTGAGGGGGAAATATGGGTGCGTGGCAATCATGTGATGTTGGGCTATTATAAGAATGAGGAGATAACCAAAGAGGTTTTGACCGATGATGGTTGGTTCAAGACTGGCGATTTAGGTTCTTTTGATAAAAAAGGCATGTTGACCCATAGAGGTCGCCTCAAGAGTATGATTGTTGGGCCTAGTGGTGAAAATATCTATCCTGAAGAGATAGAATCTCTAATTAACAAGTTTGAATACGTTGAGGAGTCTATAGTGATTGAGGAGAAAGGGCGTTTAGTAGCCTTGGT
This sequence comes from uncultured Proteiniphilum sp., assembly GCA_964622945.1. Taxonomy (GTDB): domain Bacteria; phylum Bacteroidota; class Bacteroidia; order Bacteroidales; family Dysgonomonadaceae; genus Proteiniphilum. The sequence goes on along the minus strand of CAZURM010000076.1, from coordinate 6,945 downwards.
AAACTTTAATATGGAGGACATGGAGCAAAAGTTGAAGGAGATGAGGTCTGATGTATCAATCAAGATAGAGGATATGGAGGAAAAGATTACTGAATTAAGGGCTGATTTGATGGAATATATTAATTCGAAAGTGAGTAATTCATCGAAACTACAAGACATCAGACATCAAATAGAACCTTTTAAGAAAACCGCAACAAAGAAGATAAAGCGTTATTTGTATAAATCTGATGAAGAGAAGTCTAAATCGTGAGAAAATAATTGATGCGACAGTGAGGTGTGATCACACCTCAAGCCCTCTTCACCAATTCATTTATTTCGGCATATATCATTTTCCAATCGGGAACATCTTTCATTGCTTTTAGCAAACTAAAATAGTTGCGCAACGAACCCTCAAGCTTGCCACGAATGGCAGTGGCAGAGGGCAGGGTGCGCAACTGGGCATTGGCCTCTGCTTGCTCGGCATAGAGGTCTTCAAACTGTTTTTGAGCTGTTTTAAATTCATCAAAAACTTCTGTAAGATTGAGCGAAATTATCTTCTCAGCATTTTCAGTTTTCTCCAACTCCTCAATCAGCTTTTTCATCAGTGCTGTCCTTTCGGCATAACTGAGCGTGTTGCTACTTAATCCTGTTGCTTGAAACACCCCGTATAGTGCCTCAGCATCGGCAAAGTTTGGCATTATTGTCATACCCTTGTAACCTCTCAAAAAGGCTCTTATCTTCCTAAAAATGCGGAAACGAGCAACATCGGCTTTAAACACCTCTCCTCCTTTGCCGCTAAAGGTAGGATTACCGTACGATTTGTAGTAATTGGCATATTGCTTCTCTAACTCCAACAACAATTCATGGTTTTCTACCATCGTATATTTACCCTCTTTCGAACCCTTTATAACACGATGTGCCAGTGCTGCCAACTCTTTGTTTCGAAGTTTCCTAAAGTTGATTTTCATGTTTCACCCGATTTGAACTGTTAAATTAATCAATGCGCATCTAAAACTACTGCATTTTAGAATAATAAACAAGGAGAGTGATGAGTAAATAGTGGGTGCAAGGATTATTTAACAAGTTGTTATAATATTTTCACTAGGTGTATTGATAATTTCATATATTGATATAATGTTTTCATTAAGCGCAAAGATTATTTCATGAATTAATAAGATATTCGCATTAGATGAAAGTACTATTTATTGAAGTGTAATAATATTTGCATTAGATGTAAAAATGATATCACATAATGTTAAGATGTTTGCAATGTGTGCAAAAAGGATTTCAGGTTGAGATATAATCTTTATTTTTTTTGGGAAAAGTGTTATAAAGGTGCTTTTCGTTTGTGCGAGTCTTACCAGCCATAATAAATTGTTTTATTTTACTCTCTTCCTTTTCCAAAGATGTCGTTTAGTCAATAGACCGAATGCGATAATTATAATTGAAAAGCTGACTAAAAACCATTTTAAACTTGTCGCAAAGCTTGTTATCCAAGCTACAATTAACAGCTTATCTGGATAGTTGCAAATCATAGTTGCAATTCCAAAGTTTTCCATATAGTCAAAGATTAGAATTAGAAATGGAACCTTAGCAAGTGTTTCATTTCTGTAGATCAAAAAAACAATGAAACACAACATCGAAGAATAGATTATAGGATAGATTAAATCTACAGTTAGTGCTGCTAAAAGATAATTACCCCTTTCAGTTTCGTTATATTTTTCGAGAATGCTATATGCTTTTTGAGGTGAATAAAAAAAATGAAGATCTAATAGTTGTAATTCGTTATTTAGCTTAAATGATATTGGTATAATAATAAAGCTAAACAATAAAACAAGTCCAAATAACAGAGCTGTGTTTTTTATATTTGCATATTTATTGATAATTTTATTCATTTCACTGTTGTTTTCTGTGTTAAAGTATTTTCGTTTGATGTGAAGTGGGTTTCATCTACTGTTAATAAAATTATTAAATTCAATTTTAGCAATTGGACTTGTAAATAATGAGCGATGATTCCCTCCTTTAATTTCCACAAACTCACAATTTTGATTATTAGTACAGTCTATAACATCCTGCTTAAAGGTTTGCCAAGTAAACATTTGAATAGGTGAGTCGCTTAAGCCTTGGACAAAAAGTATGTCTGATTTAAAACCACTTGTAAAACTTAATAAGGATCTTTGCATATATGCATCGGGATTGCTGGATGTTGTACCGTGAATATTTCTTAACTTGGTGCATGCAGAGCCTGATTGGATTTTTCCGTTTTCTTCAAGTTGACATCTATAAACAAGATTCAAAGGTCCGGGAGCATTCGCAATTACACCATTTGTTTCATGCATAGTATTCAACCTGGTAACTAAATACCCCCCTTGCGAATGACCTGCTAAAAATATTTTTTTAACGGTTATTCCTAATTCTTGATTGGCTTTATTTTTCACCCACAAAAGTGCAGCTTCAGCTTCAACTATATTGTCTCCTAATAACTTATTTTCGCCTGGATATGCAACACTTACTATCATCATGTCTTTTCTGTCTAAAATGCCTTTAAACTTATCGAGAATATTATTTGCGGCATCAATAATGTTTCTGTCATTTAGCACAGTTCCGTGAAATATAACGATGACATCCAATTCATTGAGTGCAGGTTTATCAATTACTACGTCAACAGAAACGCCATTGTAACTAATATTTCTTGTGATTTGATAAGCAGGACTAGGATTTGTGTCAATTAGGCTATCCTCTTTATTGCAAGTAATAAATGCCAAAAGAATGATTAAAAGTTTCATTTTATGGTATTTCATTTTATTTATTTCATCAATGTGTTTTTCAAAACTGTTGACTTTAAAACTTATCGCTAACATTTTATTTACGCAATAAAGATACAACATTCGTAAATATAAAGTTTATGATATTCGGTATCATTATGTGTAAATTATTAGAGATATAATTCTGGAACCTTGTGCAAGCGAAGTTGATAACGGTTAGCAAAAGTGTTTTCTAATCTTTTTGAAAACATTGTGGTCTAATAGTTCCACCACCATATTCTAAAACAACACTGTCCTTATAAAAAATATACTCACAACCATTATTATATCTTTGTTTTTGATTTTCTGTAAGTTGATTGTCAAATAATTTATAGGAATATTTCCCCATTCCACTTCTTGCAAATCCAATATTGTTATCTCCCCGTTTTCTATGGAAATACAATTCGCCTTATTCAGCAATTCTTTTATTTTTGGTTAAAGTCTGTTTTGTCTAACCTATTGATGCAATTAATTCTTCAAGTTCTTTTGAATCTGATTTTATATCAATATCAACAACTCATCCTAGCCAACCATAAATATCAGCCTCGTTCAAGCTTTGCACTTTCCGCACTATGTTTTTTATTGTGAGTTGTACCACTTTATTTATTTATTTATTTATTCGATTGTATTTTTCAAGAGTTTTAATGAGTAAATCATGAGGCAATGCATATACTTTATTTCCATTAATCCCTTCCATAGTTTCTGCAGCTATCATAGCATTAATAATAGCTTCTTCCACAACATGCACAGTGGCTTCAAAAAGTGGTGTCATTTTGTCATTCGAAAATATTTCAACCGTTGTCGTTTTTTTTCGACTAAAACCATTTTCATTTGCTGTTGAAAAAGCTAAGTAAATATCACCTGAACCATTACTGCCACGTCCCCCAACCAATCCCATTCCTATGGTAACTCTTTGCGCAATACGTTTCAATTGATGTGAAAGTAGAGGTGCATCGGTGGCAATAACAACGATAATAGACCCATCACCTTCTTCTCTTCTTGTTTGAGGTGGAGCATTATAGATTGAGTTCAGTGTATCTTTTAGTTCAATTCCTACTGGAACTCCTGCAATAGTAAGGTTTCTTTTAGATCCAAAATTCGACTGAACTAGAGCTCCAACTGTATAAGTGGCGTTGTCAATAGTTACCAATCTTGATGAAGTTCCCGTACCTCCTTTAAAGCCTAGACAGGTCATTCCCGTACCTCCACCTACATTTCCTTCTGATATTTCACCACTTTTCGCATTAGCTATTGCTTCTAAAACATGTATCTCTTTTACATGAAACCCATAAATGTCATTTAATGTGCCATCATAAGTTTCGGCAACAAGCGGATAGGTGTACCATTCCACATCACTGCTATACCAATCTGTATCTACATACCATTTTAATACAGCTTGTCTTACAGTACCAACACTATTTGTGTTAGTTATCATGATAGGTGTTTCTAAAAAACCTGACTCCGTAAGCCACGTAGTTCCGGTCATTTCTCCATTACCGTTTAAACTATACCAGTTTGCATACACAGGACTAAATTTTTTAGCCTTACCGCGTGGGAATATTGCTGTAACACCAGTTCTCACGGGTCCCTCCCCAATAATGTTTTTACCACTTCCAGAAATAATAGTACTATAACCAACTTCAACTCCTTTTACATCTGTAATAGCGTTAAATTCACCAGTAATGCCAGTAAATGGAATTCCTAAATCTCTTGCTCTTGGTTTTTGCCCATAAGATTGAAAGCATAAAAGCATTATTATAGAAACTATATATATTCTTTTCATAATGATTGGTTATTTAATGTGCACAACGGTTGGTAGCTATGCCTAGTAGCCGTTTGCGGGGTTCGTAACTATTAAACGGTATAAAAAGCTTCTGTGTTATGTTTCAAATAGCTCTTTCATAAGCTATTGGGCATAGGTGCTGTTGGTTGCAGTTGTTCTTAATTTATCAATTTTTGTTGTGAGGTAATTTTTGCAGAACAAATTGTGACTACAACAAGATATTTATATAATATTTTAAGAGGTTGTTTTTAAGGATGTAACTAAAAGTGTCAGGATAGATAGTTATTTCACCATTATGAACAAAATTGTTTCTTATAGCATATGTCATTGTTAGAATGCTTGTGCTTTCGAAGTCAGGTAAAGGGTCAGCTACGATAATGCTTTCAGCAATTTGAATCAATCTAGCTTGTTGTCCACCAATAGCTTTTTCACTACAATAAGATAAATAATCTTTGAGTGATTGTCTTTTAACACGATTATTAAAGTCTCTTCCTAATTCCAAATTTACTCTTATTAATGCTTCTTGAATTTGCGGAAAATTAGAATAAACAGTATTGGTAGCATCGTTTAGCCAGCGAGTTTTTCTGCTATAAAGATTAACACCAAAAGTCAGGTCGTGAAATTTAAAAAATGTTTCATATGCGAACCATATGTCAGCTAATTTGTAAAACATTAAGTGGCATTCTTGTAATTCTCCGAATTTCCGTCTAGCAAAGTTGTCGTTCAATTCTATTCTACGTATAACCATACCAAGCCTAAGTTTCGCATCAAATTTAATCAACTCTTTCTGGAACCCTAAAAAAGCAATAATGTCATTTTCGTCATCAATACCCAGTATTCTGTTTTCAACGTTGTCAAAAACAGTCATATACGCTTGATACATTTCGTTAAATTGCGGAATTGTTTCTTCTATCATAATAGGTTGAATTTTGTCTTAATACAATTGCACTAACGTTTGGTACAAGAATAGTAGCCGACTGCGGGCTACAAACATTTCAAGCTACAAAGAGGATGAATCGGGCTGCAACCCTTGAGTTTACTGCTGCCTCGGCTATTATTTTTGTACATTGTTGGGCGTTCGTGCATTATTAATTATCAATCAGTTTATAATTATTCAATCCATTCAGCTTAATTAGTTTTTTAGCTGTGTTATTAATAAGGTGTTTAATCTCAAATGATTCATTAAAATCCTTAAAATCATCTTTGTAATTGTCAAATTGAATACCTTTTGAGGTCAGAGTGGCTATATCATATTCAATAATTTTGAAGATTTCAATATTAGATAGTGGAATCTCTTTCCTGTAAATTATGTTCTGTATTGGCATTGTTGGCTCATTTGATTGAGTGTCAATCCCAATTTCAAATGATTTAAAATCATTTTTTATTTGAGGGAATTTTAAAACTATCATCTCCTTCTGAGTATATATTTCAGGAAGTTGACCAATAGCTAAACTGGAAATGATTCTTTCATCACAAGACCTTAAAACAAAAATTTTTCCCTCTTTTGACTTAAATCCCTCATCTCTCTTAATTGATTCCCAATTATCAGGAAACGTAATATGATAGAAGGCCGCATCTTTTCTTTTCAAAAATTTTTCCATTTGTTCTATCCTATTACTTCGTTGGTTCCCTTTTGATTTTTAATCTATTGACAACTGTTGAATTATCTATTATACCTTTTTCAAAATCAGAAATCAATTCTTGCGAAACCCCTAATGTATAATCAGTTGTTGTTAACACATTAATTCCTTGGGTAAATGTGTCAGTCTTATGGCTTTTATACTTTCCATGCTCTGGCTTTAGTATAGTCGCTTGAGCAATAATTCTTTTTAGTGTATTTTCCATTTCTTATCAATTAATAGTGTTGCCTTAAATGATTCGTTTCCAAGATGAATTTGTGTAGTCTGTGCCCGTGGTGGTTCTCTTTTGCATGACGCCCAACATTTTATTTACGCAATAAAGATACAACATTCGTAAATGTAAAGTTTATAATATTCGATATTATTTTGTATATATTATTAGAGGCACAAGTCTGGAGACTTGCACCAGCGAAAAGAAGCGGACAACTGTTTTCAATTTTCCACTCTCACTTTTCACATAAAATAATTTCCCAAAAACTATCCGGCAAATAAACATTCTCCACATTTACCGCTTCTGCAAAGAGCGGGGCCATCTCCTCTTCCGTAAATCCTGCAATTCCACATCCAATTCTTGTAACCAAGAAATCGAAATCAGGATTTTGCTTTGCAAACGCTAAAAATTCATCCACATAAGGTCTGATTTCTTCAATGCCCCCATGCATGGTAGGTATGCCATACGATTGCCCTTGCATTCCTACGCCCTGTCCCCAGATAGCTCCAAACTGTTTTGCGGCTATAG
>CAZURM010000075.1:0-9212 GCA_964622945.1 uncultured Proteiniphilum sp. | reverse complement strand
TTAATATATAAAAACAGGTAACGACTTCACGCGTCGAAAAAACTTCAAACATGTACTTTCCTCATCCCTTCTAAACTGAGTACCTCTTAAAGATTTTACACGATATCCCACAGAAATAATAACATCTAAGTTATAGCAATCTACTTGATACGTTTTACCATCAGCTGCAGTTGTTGCAAAATTTGCAACAACTGAATTTTGTGTAAGTTCACCTTCATTAAATATATTCTTTATGTGTCGAGAGATGGTAGACTTATCCCTCTGAAACAATTCTGCCATTTGATCAATAGAGAGCCAAACAGTATCTCCCTCAAAAGTAGTTTCTCTTTTAGTTAAACCATCTTCATCACCAAACTATAAATTTATATTAATATGTATGCCTGCTTTTTTGTAGGAGAGCGATACAACCGTCTCAACGTGCCTTGAGAGTACAATAATGATGTCGTAAGTATCTAGTACCCCCTTGGTGGCAAGGTATATTTCTGAAATCCTACCTAATCTACCACTTTTTTAAATTTCTCAATCTATTTATTATATTGATTACTACATCTACAGAAGAATTTTCTTGATAACTTAACACGTGATTCTTATTAATATATTCAATACTCTTCCTTATCTAAATTGTAAGCAACAAAACCCTCAAATGATTATTTATTTGAAGGCTTTGTTCATTACAATTTAAAGTATTATCTTAGCCACAGTCTAGGATACATACCACTGCATAACCTCTCATGTGTTACAATATTACTATATACTTTATAAATGATATATAACATAAATTTTTCAAATGCAAGGATAGCGGAGAATCTAATTCATAGCATAAATCTTCATGCTTCTTCTTGTTCACTTACAGGTAACAGCGTAACTAATTCTTTTGCAATTTCTTGAGGAGTCATACTTGCTGTAGTCATAGCCAATTTGCTTGCAATAATGGGACTATAAGCCATAACATCTTTCTTTGTCAAGTTGTGCCAAACTGGAAGTAGTGTTTTTCCATTAACACTTTCTAATTGGAACAAGCCGTCCAACTCAGCCTTTGTCCAGTATTTTCCTTCTCTTATGTAGTCAGGAGACAAAACTACAACACCAAATTTTGATTTTCTTAAGCCATCATCAATTTTAGCTCTCATGGAATCTCCCCATTTAATTTGGCTCGTGTCATACCAGACTTTTACACCTAAGTCACGTAGGCCCTGAACAAATTCATCTGCAAAAGATTCTTTATCTTCCCATGCGTGGGAAACAAACACTTCATATTTCTCAGAATCATTAGAAGTTATTTGAGTAGGAGGCTCTTGCACAATCATCTGTGGCATTGCTTGTCTACTTAACTCATTAATTCTACCTTTGTAGGACACCTGGATACGTTTCATCTCTTTATCCTGTTTTTTCTGTTCATCTTGCTGTGCCTTTTGCAGTTTCAGGTAGGCATCATTGCGTTTTTGACGTTTATCCGAAATCTTTTTCCCTAGATCAGCACTTTCAGATGTTTTTTTTGAATAGTCCGACTGCCATCCAGTAATCTGTCTCAACTTACTTGATACCATAGAGGCAGAAGTTCTGGATGTTATACTCTTTTTTGCTGAAGCAATCTTTGACTGTAAATCTGCACATTTCTTATCAAGATCTGATTTCTTTTTTTCTAATGTTGCTAAATCTTTATCCAGAGTATTTACACTTCTCTGATGCTGTTCAATTGACATTTCTACCTCCATTACTTATGCTCATTTTTCATCTTCTCTGTACTCCCAAAATGCATTCAACAGTACATTATCATATTTACCCTTACCTTAAATTAATAAGACTTCATCGAAATCTCCATTAGAACACATACCTGCATCATCCACCAAAAATTCATCTGGATCACTATCTTCTGATGAAAAAGTTCCCTTAGTAGGTCCAGCAGTCACAAATTCGTCTGGATCAGAAAGTTCCACATTCTCTGTAAGTTGCGTTGGTCCCAATACAAATTCATCTGGGTCGGAATTTTCTTTAGTTCTTGTCTCTAGGGTACTCCCCATATCAAAGAATTCATCTGGATCACTTATTTCAATTGTACTTGTTTCATATGTAGTTTTTCCTGGTGTGTCTGTAGCAATCTTTTTTCTAACATCTTTATCTTTCTCTGAATATTTACTTAAAATATGTCTAATCATATTGTTTCTCCTCTATTATTTTTATCTGACCTTTTTCTATTGTTTTATCCCTCACAATTCTAATATCCAATTCACTATACTTCTCTAATTTATCAATAAAGGATACATCTTCATCATCACTAAGGATAAAAATAACCTGTCCACATTGTTTTTGTTCAATATTTACAATTAGCCTTCCCCATTCAATCGCACTAACACTATATGGTTCTTCTATTTCATCTCGATTTATAGTGGTAACTAAATTATATTCTGCAGTATCTACTTGAATTTCATTATTAATATACTCAAATGAAATTCCAAAAGAAACAAATAAGGATAAAATCAAAATTAACACTACCCATTCTTGTAAATTTAGTACAAAACTAACAAATAGCTGTGCTTTGTATTTTAATTGTTGCCAATCATATTGGTATTGCAAAATTATCTCTCTATCCTTTTCTTTGCTAGAACGTAAATCACTAAATCTGCTCTTCATAATGCCCCGAACCTTTATCGTTCTAAAAAGATATATACAAATATTTAATAAGAAATAAATAATTAAAATTACACCTATTAACAGTGGAAATGATAATGTTAAAACTTTCTTTAGATCTAATATCGCTAAAACTAAAGGCAATACCGTTAATATTATTGTAGCGTATATATTCAGTTTATCAATACTAGTATTTATGCGTTGTTCTTCATTCTGTATACGATAACATAATGACTCTTTCTCTATCTCTAACTCGCTTTCCGATAAATCCTGTATATGGAGTCTATATCTATCTTGTATGTAATCTATCTTTTCATCTGTCAGCAATATCCCATCAATATTCTCCAAACATAGAATATGAATTAACTCTAGCTTTCTCTTCTTTATATCAAAAGTTACTATATACAGAATATAATCTCCAAGCATAATATTTAATAAACTAATCCTTAATTTAGCATTTTTTGATTTTAAGTTTTTATAATCTAGAGTAGCATAATTATCATCATCACTCAAACATAATAGTGGAAGATGAGACCAAACCCATAAAATAACATTTATAATAATCACCCTCTTCTTTACTTGACTAAATATTCAACTATTTTTTCTGAAATTGGTAATTCTAGTTTCTGTTCTAACCATTGCCACTGGCCATTAGGATTTACCTCCAGAAAAATCCATTCATCATTTTCGTTTACTATAAAATCAAATGCACCATAATCTAGCTCAAAACTTTTCAGTAATCTTACACAAAGATTGGCTATGCCCTTTGGACATTCAATAATCGAATATTTCAAACCACTATAATCTTTTCTCCAATCAAGCTTATCCTCTGAATCAATTCTAACAGTAAAGAATGAACCATCAATATACGTTAACCTTACTTCATATTTTTTATTTTCATATTCCTGTAGATAAATTGGGGTTAAAGCAATATTATCATTAAATTCAGTAAAGTAATTTGTCTGATATATTTCTGTTCCCTTATGTCTTACCAACTTTCCAGTAGTAAGTGGTTTTATAATTGATTTTTCTTCAAAAAACGTCAACGCATTTTTATTACTATTCCCTATAAATGATTTTGGAATTAATAAACCATTTTTTTCTGCGTATAATAATTGAAATACTTTATTCTCAGTTTTTCTAAGTATATAAGGTTTCGTAAGTACCTTACCTTCAAAGTCATCAACAATACCATTAACTAATGATATGATGTCTTTTGCTATCATACCACGATAATCATATTCATACTCATCAAGCTTTGGAATCCTTGGTTTCCTATAATAGATACTATACAAATCTTTTTTTTCGAGTTTCCATTTATCACAACATATAACCCATTGTCTGCTTCCTCCAATAACAATTTCATATTTTGAAAACATGTCAATATCAAATCTATAGAATTCTGCAACATCTCTATGCTTATTTATAATGTAATCTACTGTACAATCAATTGAACTTGTAATTATTAATATTTTTTTACTAAATACATCTTTCTTCAATATATACTTTCACTTCCTGTATTTTCAATTGTCTTATTGTCACTATAGCTTATTGTTTATACCAACTCTCTGGTATTAATTTTTTCCCATCCCACCATTTTTCTATAATAGCACCTTGAAATTCCTCATTTGCTAAATTAGCATGATCAACAATAATTACTTGGAATTTATTATCCAACTCTCTAACTCGTTTTATAATAAACTTATAAAGATTGTTAACCTCTTCTATGTCAGTATTTTGTGCATCAAGATCAGAGGGGAAATATACTTGAGATGGTTGATCAATAAATAAGAAACGTGGTACTGGACGATCCTGTGAAATAAAATATTTATGCAATGCAAAATATGCAATCAAATGAATTCCTACCCAATTTGATCCGCTGCCAAGTTGTTGCAAAGGCACTGGTCTCTCTGGTTTATCAACTACAACCGTAACTTGTCCCATATCCAATCTATACGGACTATCACAATATTCTAATTCAAGTTCTTTGGCCCAGGTACTCATATCAACGCTCATCCTATTTAAAATAGACTGCTTATGTTCCTCAACCGTATCTCTATCTAAGAGTCTATCAATCTCAGTTAAACGCATTTCATGTTTACTAATTAAAACTCGGTCACTTGATGTATTATTGGTGATATCTACACTTTCTAACCATAAACTAATCCGCCCCACTACCTTAGCACGTCTAGAATTTAAGTCTCTTAGTGAAATAGCTTCTTGGTTTTGCTCATAAACACTATCAATTTCTATTTTTAATCTGTTTCTCTCTTCTCTGAGTGATTGTTTTTCACATTCTAATTCATCGATATATTTTCTTAATTTTGGCTTTTCGCGGGTAACTGATTCAATGTTCACATCAAGATTTTTTATCACAGTTTTTATTGCTTCAATACTTGGTGACGGTTTACTCAACGAATTTGAACATAATGGGCAATGATTTGGTTCAAAATTCAAATTTTCAAATAATCCAATTGATTGAAGCCTCATTTTTTGATGCTCAGTTTCATCAATATACCCTTTGGTTTCACCCACAAATGTTTTTGCATTACGTATATCTTCATCAATATAATCTATCTGTTCTTGAACTTTTAAAAGTTTGCTTTGTAAAAAACTTAGTTTATCCATCCCAGCAGTATGCACTTCTTTTGGTTTCCATTCATTTACTGCTTGTAAAACCATACAAAGTGTTGAATAGTCCTCATAATCAATAGAAGTATCCTCTGCTAATAAGCCAACATATTTTGCTTCTGAAACTAATGCTGTAGCTCTTTGCATACCACCACCTTGAAGCATTTCATTTTCTTCAAGTCTACGTTTCACTACCGCAATTTTTCTTTTTAAAAGTGTACGTTCATTTTCAAGTACGAGAGATTCTTCGTTTATAATTCCCAGAAAATATGGCATGGTATCTTTAATCGCTTGAGTAATAAAGTCTTCTGACTGTTTATGAAATAAAAAGTTTCTGGCCGCAACTTCATCTTGATTCTGAAAGCAATAGTATAAAGCATGCCTAATATTTGCAGACAAAGGCAACCTTGTCTGCCCCTCAGGAGGTATATTTATATTTTCCGCTATTCCTAATCTTCGAGACAACATTTCTTCAATCCCATCAACATTAGAATTTGAAATAAAATTTTGACTTTCGGGAACAACTAAATGCTTTCCTATCTCATAATAAAATTTACCAGTTGACTGTTGTCCTTTAGGCGGACTTTGCCGTGCAACGAATATTCTACCATCACTGAACTGAAGCAATAGACCATACCATGAAACAGTTTCTCGTACTACTCCGTCAGCTATACTACAAGAAGATCCACCTAAACAATAATCGATAATATCTCCTATTACGGATTTCCCTGACTTTGACTTACCCGAAATAATATTTACTACCCCTAGATTAAAAGGTAGATGTCTTACTTCACCATTAACTCCGTATAGAACAAGTTCCAGTATTTGCATTATGGTCTAACCCCCCAACTCACATATATCGTTTCGACAGTTCCAGCCTTAGCATACCATTTAGCAACGCTAGAACTTTTACTTATACATTCTTTAATTTCATAATTGGTATATTTAGTTATACTTAACGCTTTAAATAATTGGGCCAACTCTAACTCTGCGTTATTAGTTAATGTTACAATTCCACTCTGCATCAAGAATTCTACTGCTTCATTTGTAATAGGTACCATACTTTGAGCTCTATCTGCAAATCCAATAAGCATCTCTGGATTACGTTGTATCCATATTTGCATTTGAGTTATGCTTTTTATCCGTTCTCGGGTATTTTTATGTAAAACCATGGGTAGGATAAGATAGACCAAAGGAAAAGGCATGGGTCGTTTTGTCTCTTGCTAATAGGTTTTAATGGCATGATAAATAATCCTCCCACAAAAGGCAGGATTGAGCAAGTATGCAATTTCTGTTGCTCTATTTTCCCAATTCTTCATCAAATTCACCTTACCTTACCAATAATAACTCGCGTAATCTATTTTCAAAGTCTATATGCCAACCAACTGATAACCTATTAGCTAAAGAATGATAGCTCCCTCTCATAATAAATGGTTCACTGCATCTTTCTCTTATCCTAATATCTTTATCTTGAATTTTATTAAATAAATCTTTCCCAAATTTTTGCTTTGTTTTTTCGTGCAATTCTTCACCGTATTCATCCAAATCCTCTTTCATCATTAAGAACATTCGTTGCCACTCATCTATCAAACGCTCTTCATAGCGATCCAATTCATTAATGTATAATAGATCATCTCGAATCCAATTTGCTCTTTGTTTAAATGCACGATAGTAATCTCTTATGGCCAGATTCATTCTTTGATTACTTAAACAAATAATCCTTAATTGTTCATAAAATAAGCGATCTTTTTCTGGCAAGCTTTCTATCTCAATCTCATCTAAAATAGGTGTATCGATTGGAAGATTATCTTCTGTATACTCATCTCTTATAGATGATATCAAAGATCTAATCTGTTTTTGAGTAATAAACAATGGCTGATCTGATGTTAAATACTCAATAGCTTTATCATACCACCAACCCTCCAGTCTTTCACAAATTCTATCTTCATATTTAGGTAAGCTTCCATACCTTATGATTTTTCGTATATCTACTTTGACATCATTAATATTGCTACTACCATCTATTACATAAATATTATTAACAAGCTTTTCACCTAAAGCATCCCCAAGTCTTTTAAAGGATTTATAATATCCCTGATGCTGTACATTTTGAGATGATTCAGCTGTACTTTTCAATATTTCAAAAGCTTTCTTTGTATTTCTTTCAATTTCCTTCGAATCAGGAGTCAAATAACATGCTGCTGAATTTTCAGGAGATTTCGCAGTAGTTATAATAATGAACTTTGTACTTTCTAATCGTGAAGAATCTATATTAATAAGATCAGACCATACTTTAATTGTACGCCAAATATCGGTGCTCGCATTATTCAAGTCTCCGCATGATTTCGTATGATGTTTAAGCTGAATCATTGTCTCAGAAGTATCGTCATAACTGAATGAAATATCATCAAGTTTTTCAATTCCAATCTGTGCTTCTTCATCATCATTTTCTAAAAGTAGATATAAAGCATAACGTACTTGATATATATATCCGAGCATTTGCTCCACAGCTTGATGATTACTCATATGCCAATCCTCCTCTCAACTTTGATTATCAGCATTTACTAAACTATACCTATTATTTGTCTCTTAAGCATAAAATTAATAAATTATTATGGATAGTATTTCTCTCCTTTTAAATAAATCTCTTTGCAACCATATCCCTGCTGTCCTGATGACGTCTTTTCAATCAGAACAATTTCTATATCATTCGATTTAATATAATTGAAGAGTAAGGTGCAAAGCAATAAACGGCTACTCTTTGATATTTTATTCCACACATAACCCTTGAATAAATTACGTACTAAAAATATTTCTTTAGAATTTAAGTTTCTTAATTCTTCCTTAGGCACTCTCTAGCAATTCATTTGCATTTATCACTTCTATTCCTTCA
The DNA here is from genome assembly GCA_964622945.1 of uncultured Proteiniphilum sp. Taxonomy (GTDB): domain Bacteria; phylum Bacteroidota; class Bacteroidia; order Bacteroidales; family Dysgonomonadaceae; genus Proteiniphilum. Next base: position 1,060 of record CAZURM010000075.1, on the reverse strand, counting down.
ATAAGAACAATCATAAACTACATTATTATTACAATTGTATCTCTAAGAGAGCTTTTTTACAAGATAATTGTGTATAATATTCTAAATATTTACATCCTTTGATTTACAACATCGAAATTTCCGCTTCCATTACAGATATTTCTTCTTCATTCCACAGTTCTTCCATTTCATCTCTTGTAGCTACAGGGAAATCTTTTGGTTCTATTTCACATTGCTGAATTCGTGCTAGATAAGGAATAATATTCCGGCACAACTCTTGGTTTGGACAGTGGATTTTCCACTTTCATCGATATTTGCCTTTCAACTTCCTAATATCCTCTTTATTATCGATCCATTCCTCAGAATACCCGCAATTACAGCAGAGATATCTTGTTACTTTCACAGCACTGAATATTGTTGCCCCTGTCATAATATTATTGCCACTAGCATAAGCACCTGCTTTTCCTGGTATTCTTAAAATATCACTCGAATTACACTTTGAGCACAACCTAGTATTCTTCATATAGAAGTCTCCTTTTCAAACTAATAATGTTCTTGCTATTCTAATCTTTCTTGACTAATTTCCCCATCGTTCCACCAACTAAAGCACAAATAAAACACATAATCCTAAGAAAATGCTGGCTGTAAAATACACACATACACCTGTTATGTTTCCTCTACCTACATAGCCAACTCCTATTAATATCTACTTAAGTTTAGACTTATAAAAATGATTATCTTCCAACATGCTTTTCAACGCTCCAAATTTACGCTTACATAATCTTTCACAAAGAACAAGAACCTCTTCATTTTCGAAATTCTTAACATCAAATCTTTTTATGTCATCCTCTAAATGAAACAAAAATACCACTCATCAATTCCCATTACATATGAATAATATATCTCTCTACCCCTTACCGTTCAACCCTCTATACTCAGACACCAGCTTCACTCCTTCTTTAGTCTCTTCTATTTGCGTAGTAAATCCATGTCCATTAGCTGGTCACCTTCAAAAGTGAATTTTATAATCCAAGGCATGACAGTTCTGATTTCTTCAAAATTGCTATGTCCAAACGACGGA
>CAZURM010000074.1:0-9265 GCA_964622945.1 uncultured Proteiniphilum sp. | reverse complement strand
TAGATATTAATAAGTGAATTTGTGTCCTTTGGCGAGCCCTCCTTCACCTGTTTCCTTATAAAGCGAAGGCAGATCGTGTCCTGTTTCTTTCATTACTTCAACAACGCGGTCGAAAGAAACCCTGTGGATTCCGTCGGTGAAAGAGGCGTAAAGGTTAGCGTCAAGAGCACGTGCAGCAGCATAAGCATTTCGCTCGATACAAGGGATTTGAACCAGTCCACACACCGGATCACAGGTCATCCCAAGGTGATGCTCGAGCCCCATTTCAGCAGCATATTCAATTTGAGCCGGGCTGCCACCAAAAAGCTGACTCGCTGCTGCAGCAGCCATAGCACAAGCAACACCTATTTCGCCCTGACAACCTACTTCTGCTCCTGATATTGAGGCATTGTTCTTAACAATATTTCCAAATAGGCCTGCAGTAGCTAAAGCTCTCAACATCCTGTTACGACTGAACCCTCGACTGTTTTCTAAATGATAAAGAACTGCCGGTACCACGCCGCAAGATCCACATGTAGGAGCAGTAACTATTTCACCTCCCGAAGCATTCTCTTCTGAGACAGCAAGGGCATAAGCAAAAACGAGCCCACGAGAACGGAGTGAGTCTCTATAGCCTTTTGCTTTGATATGATAACTTACAGCCTTTCGGTGCAAGCTAAGCGGTCCAGGTAGTATTCCCTCATTATCCAGCCCCCTTTTCACAGCTTTCTTCATCACCTTCCACACCTCGTTAAGATATTCCCAGATATCAGATCCCTCACAATCTTCAACATACTCCCAGTAGCTTTTACCTGTATTTTCACACCAGTCCATTATCTGCGACATCGTAGTCATGGGATAAATATCCTTATCTTGATTAGTGGTGAGTCCTATTATTTTTTGCCCATCAGATAGTGTGCCACCACCCACGCTGTAAACCGTTTGTGAGTCAACAATTATATCCTCATCATCATAAGCTTCCAGTTTTAGAGCATTTGGGTGAAAGGGAAGAAACGTTTTTGGCAACCAATCTATATTTGTAGGCGCTACAGGTTCCAGCACATCTAGCAATGCCTTGTCTGTAAGATGCCCTTTACCTGTGGCGGCAAGACTGCCGTATAGTGTGACATTGAACCTTTTAGCATTTGGATGAGCCTCCACAAAAAGCTTTGCTGCCTTCTTTGGTCCCATAGTGTGGCTGCTTGAAGGACCATTTCCGATCCTATATAATTCTTTGATTGATTGCATATTGATGAGTTAATCTGTGAAATTTAGATGGTCGGTTATAATTTATTGAAACCTTAAAGCAAAGATAATCAATTTTTATGGATTATTATTAACTTTGCGATAGTCTATTATTTGAAAATATGAATGCGAAAAAAGGTTATTTATACAATATAGAAGCACAAGATATTGATTTCAGAAGGAGAGTTTCACTAAAATCGCTCACCAACTTTATCCTGATAACTGCAGGCAAAAATGCTGATGAAAATGGTTTTGGATTACTTGGACTTCAGAAAAAAAATCTTACTTGGGTGCTCTCACGATTGGTGATTGAGATGGAAAGGATGCCTTCTGAGTCAGACTCAATTACTATTGAAACATGGGTTGAGAAGATTGGCACAGCCTTCACTACACGTAACTTCCGAATATGTGATGCTAAGGGTTTAATTATTGGATATGCTGCAACAACATGGGCCGTGATGGATATGAACACACGCCGCAGTATACCGCTTGACTCTATACCTTCGCTGAAAGAGTTTATTGTTGATGAGTCGACGCCAATAGGTGAGCCGGAACATCTTACAGGGGTTAATGGAGAGATAGTTAATAGTTTTACCGTGAGATACAGCAAGATAGATGTTAATAATCATGCCAACAGTCTGTACTATGTTCAGTGGATTTCTGACTGCTTCTCGCTCGACTTCTATCGTGCACACCGTATTCGCCGCTTCGAGATAAACTTCCTTAAAGAGCTTACAATCGACGATAAGGGCAAAGTACATCGTGAAGAGGTTGCTCCAGGTGACTTCCGCTTTGAGATAATCACCCGTGATAAAGGTCTTGCATGCCGTGCAAGAATCCTATTTGATAAATCTTAAAAAAACGCTATATTAAAGTAGATTACTGGCTAACTCAGAGAGTTCACTTCGCTCTCCTTTAACGAGATTAACATGCCCAAAGATGTCTTGTCCCCACATCTTATCAATCATGTAAGCCAGCCCATTAGACTGCATGTCAAGGTAGGGAGAGTCGATCTGCTGAAGGTCGCCCGTGAATACCATCTTAGTATTTTCTCCTGCACGAGTTATGATAGTCTTCACCTCATGCGGTGTAAGATTTTGAGCCTCATCGATAATGCAAAAAGTCTCTGTGAGACTACGCCCTCTGATAAATGCCAGAGCCTCAATTTCCAGTCTGCCCGTTCTCTGCAACTCATCAATCATACGGAGGTCTGAACTATTTTGTCCCAGCTGAGATTTTATAACGTTCAGATTGTCAAACAGGGGTTGCATGTAGGGAGCTATCTTCTGTTTCTCATCACCCGGAAGGAATCCAAGGTCTCTATTGGAAAGAGAAACAATAGGGCGTGCCAAAAGTATTTGTGCGTACGTTCTATTCTGTTTCAGTGCGGAAGCTAATGCCAGCAGGGTTTTACCTGTACCCGCTTTGCCAGTCAGTCCAACCAGCTTAATATCAGGATCATTAAGAATCTCGAATGCAAAAGTCTGTTCAGCATTTCTTGGATGGATACCGAAGTTCGACTCTTTATCCACTTTCTTAATTTTCTTAGTAAAAGGATTATATCTCACAAGAGCACTATTTCTCTCACTCTTAAGAATTAAGCACTGATTGGGGTTAAGATGAATATCGAAGTTAAACTCGTCAATATCAACTCCTCCGTTTTGTGCATAAACCTTATCAATAAGATCAGGATCAAAACCTTCAATAATTTGTTCTCCTCTGTCGAAAATATCTACATTAGTAACTTTGTCATTGATATAATCCTCTGCTATGAAACCGAGCGAGCGTGCCTTCATGCGAAGGTTGATGTCCTTGGAGACAAATATAGTTTTCATGCCGGGGTTCTTCTCGGCAATCTTGGCAACTACTGAAAGAATGCGATTATCTGCCGATCTTTCGGGAAATGCTTCTACAATCTTCTTATTATCCACAGACGCATTAACTATGTACAGTTTTCCCTTTCCTAAGCCAAGCTCAGCACCATTAGTAAACAGGTCATCGTCAGTTATCAGGTCGAGCTCCCTAACAAATGATCTTGCGTTATAATTTATCTGATCGTTACCCTTTTTAAACTTATCAATCTCTTCAAGTACAATAAAAGGGATATAAATATCATTTTCCTCAAAATTATTTATTGCCTCAAAGTCGTGTAGTATCACATTTGTGTCGAGTATGAAATTTTTCTTAGCTCCGGGAGCATCTTTACTTGTTTTGGTTCTGGCTTTAGTTTTTGTAGTGGTACTTTTTGATTCAGTTGTTGGCATGTTCTTTACTTTTAATGTATTAAAAACGAAAATCAGGCTTCTTTTGTTTATATAGTATAAACAGAATCTGTTAGTCTGAACAGATTTACAAATATAACATTAACTAAGTAATTTCATCAAATCTTTATTGAACAAATTTAAAATATTCAGCCACTTGAAAGTGGGTATATTAGGGTATTATATAGCTGTAAATGAAATATTTTTGATTTTTCTTGAAAAATGCTTTGTTACAATTATTTTATATCTATCTTTGCCACGCATAAGTATTTTACTGTAGGTCGTTATTTAGTTGCTTCACACCTTTGTAAGTTATTTCCTAACTCCTCTTATTATAAACTTCTGCACAATTATTTATTTTAAATTTTTATTATTTTACATGAACATTTTTGTAGCAGGCTTAAGTTATCAGATTACTGACGCCGATTTAAAAGAACTTTTTGAGGAGTATGGTGAAGTATCCTCAGCGAAAATTATTACCGACCGTGAAACTCGTCGCTCAAAAGGCTACGGTTTTGTAGAAATGACTAACGATGAAGATGGACAGCGTGCAATTGATGAACTCAATGACGCAGAATATGATGGACGTACATTGTCTGTATCAGTAGCACGTCCACGTGCTGAAAGACCAGCAGGTGGTGGTAATCGTGGTGGTTACGGAAATCGCGACAGAAACAGGTACTAAATCTTTATAGGTTTTAAAAATGAAACTGCATTCCATAGGGATGCAGTTTTTTTGTGTTCCATTTTTAGTATCTTTATGGTTTCGATTCGTGAAACATAATATTAATCATTAACTGTTACTCTAAACATTTGGGATTATCCTAAATAATAGTTTAGTAATCAATATATAACGCTTAATGCCTACAATACTGTCAATTGAAACTGCAACACCCGTTTGTTCATGCTCACTGTCGTGTGACGGAAATATTTTGTTAAACAGAGAAAGCCACGAGGGACAATCGCACGCATCACTTCTAGGTGTATTTGTAAATGAGATAATGGAATATGTGAGACAAAACAATCTTACGGTTGATGCTATAGCTGTGAGCAGTGGTCCTGGCTCTTACACAGGTCTTCGTATAGGAGTATCAGAAGCCAAAGGATTAAGCTATGGACTTGATGTTCCTATGATTGCGATACCCACATCACGTATAATGGCGTCAATGATGAAAGATAAAGTAGATGAAAAAACACTTCTATGCCCCATGATAGATGCGCGACGAATGGAGGTTTATGCTACCTTTTTTGACCGCTCACTGAACGTGATACGTGAAACATCGGCCGATATAATTGAGAGTGATAGTTACGATAATATCCTAAATGATAGCAAGGTGTTGTTTTTTGGGAATGGAGCAGATAAATGTAAAGTGTTATCTACACATCCAAATGCGATGTTTTTTGACGATATACATCCTTTAGCTTCCGCAATGATGCCACTTGCTGAAGAGGCTTTTGCAATGAAAGATTTTGTTGACAGTGCCTATTTTGAACCTTTCTACCTTAAAGAGTTTGTGGCAACTGTGCCAAAAAATAAAGTTATTAACATTAAAAATTAAGACTATGGATTCGTTATTGAAAATGAAAGTAATTCCGAATGGTCCGTTGCAGGTGAACGGCATTTTTGAAATCTTGAAACCCGATGGGGAGGCTGAGTCTCGTGAAGGAACTACATTCCTTTGCAGGTGTGGCTATTCAAATAGAAAGCCCTACTGCGATGGTGGGCATCGCAAGAACGGCTTCGAAGGATAATTAATTGTATTTGGAGCTTACTTTAGTTAAATCTCAGGGTGCTAATCGGTGCACTGTCCATCTTTCTTCAGTTTTATAATAAACTATGCGATCGTGCATTCGATTAGGTCTTCCCTGCCAAAATTCAATAGAAACGGGCTTTATCAGATAGCCGCCCCAATGTCCGGGACGGTGAACTTCCATTTCATCAAACTGATCTTCAATCTCTTCCTGCAACCTTTCCAACTCTTCTCTATCTTTCACAATTCTGCTCTGCGGAGATGCCCATGCACCAATCTTTGCACTTTCAGGTCTTGAGTTAAAATACTCATCGGAGGCCTCTTCAGACAGCTTTTCAATACTTCCCTCTATACGAACCTGGCGTTCAATATCGTGCCAGTCGAACAGTACTGCGGCAAACGGATTAGCCTTTAGTTCACGTCCTTTCCTACTATTATAATTTGTAAAGAATACAAAGCCATCATTGCTGAATTCTTTCAGAAGAACTACACGTGCCGAAGGCTTACCATCAGGTGTTGCTGTGGCAACCGTCATTGCGTTAGGCTCTGATAACCCGGCGGCTATTGCTGCATCCATCCACTTGTCAAACTCCTGTATAGGGTCAGCAGCCATCTCTTCTTCATTAAGGCTGCCGGCAGCATATTCATGTCGCATTTGATATAAATTACTCATCAGCAAATAATTTAATTGATAACGATCTTTATAAATAATTAAATATCTAACTTAATTACTAACTAACTCATGCAGCACAAATATAGACTATGAGAATAGCTTTTTGCAACTTTTAGGCCGTTAATAATACGTAAAGACGCAATTTTTGTCTATTTTCGTAGAAATTTGTTGTAAATGATTAAAGTAGAAAAGATACACAAAAGTTTTGGTGATCTTCAGGTGCTTAAAGGCATTAATCTTGATGTTAAGAAAGGCGAGATAGTATCGATTGTTGGTCCCAGTGGTGCCGGAAAAACAACTCTTCTTATGATTATGGGTACTCTCGAGAAGGCTGATTCGGGGAAGATATATATCGATAAGCAAGAGCTTAGCAAGATGAATGAAAAAAAATTATCTGATTTCCGAAACAAAAACATAGGCTTTGTCTTTCAGTTTCATCAGCTGCTGCCTGAATTTACAGCACTGGAGAATGTAATGATTCCTGCACTGATAGGTAAAGCAAAGCATAGGGAGGCAGAAAGGAGAGCTATGGAGCTTCTTGAAATGATGGGACTTAAAGATCGTGTAGAACATAAACCGGCAGAGCTGTCAGGTGGCGAAAAGCAGAGGGTGGCCGTTGCTCGCGCACTAATTAACAATCCTGCAGTGGTGTTTGCTGATGAGCCTTCTGGGAGCTTGGACACCGATAATAAGGCAGAGCTGCATAAGCTCTTTTTTGAATTGCGGGATAAGCTTGATCAAACATTTGTGATTGTCACTCACGACGATCAGCTGGCAAGCATCACAGACAGAACGATACACATAATTGATGGAATAATTGTAAGCTGATTAAATTTACAACAGACTAAATTATAATAAAGAGATGAAAGGGAAATCATTATTTATGGCAATAATAATAGGAGGAAGTATGCTCTCATGCAACGCACCTTCGGGTGAAAATGAATCAAGCGAGATTATAGGAAAAGCAAATCCTATGATAGAAAACGGAATAATGACCCCTGAGGTGCTTCATAGTTTCGGAAGAATAGGCAGCGTTGAGTTGTCACCCGACAGGTCGAATATACTGTATCAGGTAACTTACGTAAGTATCTCACAGAATAAGACAAACCCCGAACTGTTTTTAATGAAAAGTGATGGGTCGGAGAAAAAACAGCTCACAATCACAAGCACAGTTGAAAGTAGTCCTCAATGGATAGACAATGGTAAGAAGATTGTTTTTCTGGGAAATGAGACAGGCACACCGCAGATCTGGAGCATGAATCCAGATGGAGGTGGAATGTCTCGGATTTCTAATGTGGAGGGAGGTATTGATGGATTTAGATTCTCCCCCGATGGAACAAAGGTTCTCTTTATCAAGAGTGTGAAGAGTGTTGAAACAGCCTCTGACAGGTATCCTGATCTTCATGCTGCTTCTGGTAGAGTGGTGGATGACCTGATGTATAAACACTGGGATCATTGGGTTGAGAATGTACCTCATCCTTTTGTCGCTGATGTTGTTGGAAATGAGCTGATAAATATAAAGGATCTGCTGGAAGGAGAACCTTACGAGGCACCGCTTGCTCCTTTTGGAGGAATGGAGCAGCTGGCATGGAGTCCTGATGGTAATACTGTAGCATATACTTCAAGAAAAAAGACAGGCAAGGAGTATGCCGAATCAACAAACTCGGATATCTATTTATATGATTTGGAGAGTGAGCAGGTGAGGAACATGACGGAGGGAATGATGGGTTACGATATTAATCCTCAGTTTTCTCCAGACGGCACAATGATTGCGTGGCAAAGTATGGAGCGGGATGGCTATGAGTCAGATAAAAATCGTCTTTTTGTGATGAACCTTTCAAGTGGTGGGAAAATTTATATTACAGAAGACTTCGATTATAACTGCGACACATTTATTTGGGGTGATGATAATAATACAATATATATGGTGTCGTCGGTGCAGGGCACTTCTCAGATATATAGTGTTAATCTTACCACAAAAGATATAATACCAATTACTGAGGGGAAGCATAATTATTTGTCAATTTCTATTGGATCAGAGGGACTTATTGCAGCCAGGCAGTCAATGTCGCAGCCAACTGAGATTTACAACGTAGATATTGCTTCGGGAGAGGCGGTCAACATATCAGAGGAGAACAAACATATCCTTGATCAGCTTCAGATGGGTGAAGTAGAGGAGCGATGGATTGAAACTACCGATGGAAAGCAGATGTTAACGTGGGTTGTGTATCCTCCCAATTTTGATCCTACAAAACAATACCCCGCACTTTTATACTGCCAAGGTGGTCCTCAAAGTAGCCTCGATCAGTTTTGGTCATATCGCTGGAATATGCAGATGATGGCAGCAAATGGGTATATTGTTGTTGCACCGAATCGTCGCGGCGTAACAGGATTTGGTATGGAGTGGCTTGAACAGATAAGTGGTGATTATGGTGGTCAGAATATGCGCGACTACCTATCTGCAATAGATGCAGTTGCCGTTGAGCCTTATGTTGATGAAAACCGACTTGGAGCTACTGGAGCCAGCTATGGTGGCTTCTCTGTATATTGGTTGGCAGGTAACCACAACGGTCGATTTAAAGCATTCTTCGCTCATGCAGGAATCTTTAATCTGGAAGCTCAGTATCTTGAAACCGAAGAGATGTTCTTTGCCAACTGGGATATGGGAGGTCCTTTTTGGGATAAAACGAATGCCGTGGCACAAAAGACATATGCCACCTCTCCACATCGCTTCGTAGATAAGTGGAATACTCCAATTATGATCTCTCATGGAGAGTATGACTACCGTATACTTGCATCGCAGGGAATGATGGCGTTTAATGCTGCACAGATGCGAGATATCCCTTCGCGAATGCTTATCTATCCAGATGAAAACCATTGGATTGCAAAACCACAGAACGGCATTCTGTTTCAGAGAGAGTTCTTCAGGTGGTTTGATGAATGGTTGAAATAAACACCAATTTTAACACATCAGTCATATATTTAATTTCTGTTTCGTTCAAAATTCATTTTGTTCGATCTGATTTTATCCCTGTTTATCTCTTATTTGGTTCCTACCTCGCTCTTACCTCGCTCTATTAAACTTCTTTTATAATAGAACGAAGTAGGAGAAATGTAGGTTACATATAAGAAATATTTCACAGCAATATCATACTGATGAATTCGTAATTAAGTAAAAAAATATTCTGAAATGTTTTGCAGTTCTGAAAATATCAGTATATTTGCACTCGCTAATGAAAGCTGTGTTTAAAGGAGTGGAGATTCCTTAACGATAATCACAGATAAAAGAGAAAATAGCAAACAAATGGTGTGGTAGTTCAGTTGGTTAGAATACCTGCCTGTCACGCAGGGGGTCG
>CAZURM010000073.1:3746-9675 GCA_964622945.1 uncultured Proteiniphilum sp. | reverse complement strand
CCACTATTTTTATACGCTGCAGCAATCTGCTTAACGTTTTCGAACCACATTTTTTTGTAAGATTCAAAATCAATATTGTTGTAGGAATATCGTCCATTTCTGTCGAAATTATACACAGGAGTGCCGTCATATGCTTCAAAAAAACCTAATAACGGTATTGTTTTATTGGCTCTAGCCTCTTCGCTCAACAGCTCGTAAGGTGGGTCTTCAGGCATCGACGAGTGCTCCTTTAGGTAGTTCTGCTCAAAAAAGAAAGCACTCCCCCTACCGTGCCCTAAAAGGTCGACAAGCACAAGGGGGTCGTTCTCTTTTTTCTTTATTCTATCATATAACTTTTCTCCTATCGAAGGAGGAGTGTAGTAGTGCCCCAAACCGCCCAGTGCTATCTCGTCTATCGTATTATATTCCAAATCAAAGTTCCTAAATTTGTTTTTAAGAACATCTATTCCATTATCAAGCTCAGCCACCAAATTCACATTATTAACATTTTGTTTCAGGAACTGAGTTCCATAATAATCTTTGTCAACCCCCTGTGGTATATTTTGTTTAGCCAAGTAATTCTGAATTCTCCACCTTAAATAGTTGCTAGGTATCAAGATTTTATCAGACATGTAAGGTTTAACGAACTTATCATCAATAATAATGGTGTTAACATGAGCCGTTTTTTCTTTGAAAATAGCTTCGTTTCTACTATCGGGGTCCGGATCGCGATGATGAAGATAGCCCGGGAAGTTGTAGTGTACAATACCGAAAAACTTTTCGCCTCTCCCCGATAGGTTGTTCTTCCTGTACACCCAGCTTTCAGTATCCTTTATTTCAGGTTTAGGATTTTTATCAGGATCTGTTTTGTTATCAACTATCTCTTTATCAGCGCATGAAATATTAATTGATAAAAACAGCATCGCCGCTGTAAAAATCAATGTTATTCTAATAAATCTGTTTATTGTTTTCATTGCATATTTTATTTTACGTGCACGACTAATAAAATGGAATCGGGCGCTGTTTACTTGCATCTTAAGCAATTAGTTGAACGGACAAACTGAAAACGATGGCTAAGCAAACCATCGTTTTCAATTTTTAATTAATACCGTTCTAACTCTTTAAGGGTAATCTGTAAAATATAGCTGTCCCCCGTTAGTACCATCACTAAACACGATGTAATTTGAATCAGTGTCGGCTCGTAGCACTTTAAACGTTGTTAAATCGTCTTCTTCAGGCTCAATGTCACCACCGATAATTCTAATTTTAGCGCCGGTTTTTTCCCCTTCAGAAAACCCACCGGTCCATGTGAGTATATATTGAACATTGGCGTTAGTGATGTCTGTCAAAACCACAACACCCGGCATCACTGTAAGTCCGGCTCCCCCGGCTCTATCGAATCGAACACTCTGTCCTTTCCAAGTAAATGTGGGTGTAGTTGGAGTTAACACCGATACGACAACATCAATAGTAGCCGTTTTGCCAAGAGCATCAGTTACCGTGATAACAGCAGTACCTTTATTTTTTCCAACAATTTCAATTACCGTTCCTGGTCCTTCATTTGATGCCGTAGCAATATTTTCGTCCGATGATTCTACAGTGTATCCACTATTACCATTTCTAATACTTACAGTTGCAGAAGCCAACTCTGTTGATATAAGATTCAAATACACTTCATTAGACACCAACTCAAGATCCATGATTGGCCTCACGAACTCTTCCGCTTCACATGCCGTAAACAGGAGAATTAGGCTTAATCCCAATATATTATAAATTGTTTTTTTCATTTTGTTTGTTATTTCGTATTATAAAATCTTGTTACTTTTGAACGATTATTCTCATCATATAGGTACCATCTTCGCTTGTTGCTTTTACTTCAATCGCACCCGCTTGATCGGTCAACTCGTAAGTATACTCTTCATCCATCTCTACTTCTACATCGTTTACAAATAACTTGGTGAAATGTGAAAGATACTCCTCGGGGCCCACGAGAGTTACATAGTTTCCAATGACGCTTATTGTAGGCATCTCTAACCAATTGAATACATCTCCGGCGGGCATTACAGTTATAGTAATTGTTTTTGTAAAGGGTTTAAAGTTATCATTACCCTCTTGCGTGGCGGTAATTTTCACATCACCGTGTCTTAGCGTACTCACCTTGTTACCCTCGAGTGTGGCAATAGCTTCTTTTCCATCCTCAATGGTATATGTTACAGCCAGGCCCTGATCGGTTGCATCAGGTAGCAAGATTTCATTCGCTTGATATGTCTCGATATCTTCCAGTGCAGACAATGTTTGATCTCTCAAAGGAATGCTGGAAGCTGTTAGGGTGTTGCCTGCGGCGTCTTTAACTACATAGTTTTTAGCATTGGCCATTGTAACATGCTCATTGATTGCTAAATTGCCATCTACACCATCTAAATCTATCAAAGTTATATTTCCTGGAGTTTTTGAACTTCTATCTGCTAACTTATTAATTACATTTGTAATATTATCAATAGAAAGATTATTTTCGGCGATATTCAAATTTTCTATCAATTCCAAATGATTAGCTGTTAGTTTTAAATCATTTAATTTATTGTTTGATAAATCTATCGATGAAGTATAGTTATAGAAAACATTTTGCAAGTAATCGAACTTTGTTAAGTCATTGCCTGATAATTCAATACCTTTAATACGCCCGTAAACAGTTATATTTTGACTTTCAATAGTATAAGTAGCATCTGAACCGAAAGTTGTAACAGCTTCACCGCTATCTTTTGTTCCATTACCGTTTAAATCTATCCAGATGAAGTTTTTATCTAACTCCTCGGCATCAATATTAAGAGAAATCTGTGAACCCACCTCTTTCTCAGTGGTAAATGATATCTTGTAGCGATCGGTGACTTGTGAAATATCAGTAACTGGTGTAGTTCTGGTTCTTACATCCATGGCAACCCATCTACTATTTTTGAATATTGGATGATCCACGTGATGTTGATGTACCTGATTACCTTCAGGAGTTGATGCACCAGCATTTGAATTAACAAAGTAGAAGTTGCCAGTACCAGTTGTACCCGGTTGTGCAGGTAAATGTTCAAGGATATGGTCAATATTTTCTGATGAAATAAAATTGCGAGAAAAATTAAACTGTCTCAAAACAGGATACTCTCCACTCATTAAAATACCCGTTAAATTATTACCGTCAACGTTTAATTGTTGCATTTTAGACATATTTGATACATCTAAAACTCCCCCATATCCGTTATTCTGGGCTTGGATATGATAAAATTCGGTCTGACCCGTTAAATCTAATTCTTTGATTTGGTTATTCTGTATGTTTAAATAAGTCATACCGGGATTCTTTGTAATATCAATAGAAGTAAGACCTCCATTATACGCTCCAAACTGTGTTACTTTTCCATATATATTCACTGTTTGGGTTTCTAATTTATAGTTTACCTGTCTATTACTACCCCAGTTACCCCATATCCTACCTGCTGCTTCTATAGCATCTTTAACCCCTTCATTTGCATCACGAACTCCGTTATTATTCAAGTCAATCCAAATACTCTCTTTATCACCATCAAGTGCATCAAAAGTGAGGGTAATATTAGATCCCACAGTTTTAGTTGTGATAAACGTGATACTTGGCTCTTCTTGTCCAAAGGCTAGCCCGGAAATTGACAAGAATAAAATAAAAGCTAATAGTTGTATCTTTTTCATTTTCTTATAATTTAAATTTGTTTTCATCCATTTTATATGTAATGGTAAAGCTTCTTGTTATTTGTAATCTGTTAAAGAAAGTGGCATAAGCGTTGGAAATGTCCAAGTAAAATGATCTTTATAAACAATCGGCCTACTCCCTGCCACGTAATCCACATATTCTTGATTTTTGTATATACCATATAATGCTTCCATCAGGTTTCCCGGCCATTTAGTAGGGCTGCCTTTTGTAGGATTATCATGCCACTCCCATTTGCTGGGATCTTTTACATGTTCTAAAAGGAAGTCTACCGCCTTTTGGATGGATGCCCCTTCATTCGACTCCATCTCAAATATGTTTTCGCCCGTTATATTGTAAGCAATCCAAACTGCAGCGGTAAGAGGAGATAGCGAGAAGTAAGTGTACCACATTCCATCCGCGTTTCTCCCAACCTCTTCAGGCATATGTCCATCCGGCGCTATTTTTATGAAAAGGTCTGATTTGATGAGACGAATATTTTCATTCACTTCCGCGTTATTTTCAGTTATCGATGCACTGAGTAATGAAGCATATCGTCCCCAGTCGGCCCAGTTGTTCTTTCTGTTTCGAATGCTGTTCCCCGACTTTTGATACACCTCTTGTACCCATCTGTTAAACTGATTTTGCTCTACTACGCCCCATAGTTCAGTACCATTCATTAGTTCTGCCGCTATCACTAATCCACATGCTGACCGTGCCATTGCTAATTGCCCATCATATCCTGAATAAGATTTATTAATTGTATACCAAGCTTTTAAAAAGTAGAGAGCCTTTTCGCCATACTTTGTATCGCCTGATAAACGGTAAGCCAAAGCCGTAGCATATGCTGCATAGGCATCATTATCCATGCCGGCCACATTTGCCCTGTGGGTTACCGGATCTTGATAGTAACCGGGAATATAAAAATCTGCTATTGCATTATGTTCCTGCTCACTATCAATGATCAAGTCGGCATCCTTAATTAAGCTTCTATACGCGGTAGAATAGGGCTCAACTCTTCTTACAATGTTGTACTTCACGAATCTGAGCTGCTCAATCGGGTGCATATTATGTACACCCGCTACTTTTACCGCGGAAGGATCCAACGTTTGAAATGAAATTTTATCCAAATAAATTACATGGGAGTTATTGTCAATCACGTATGGCAAGACATCATATTTTGTGTTGGGCTTCAAGCCATCTACAATAACATCTGCCTGAAAGTTCTCTTTTTTTACCGAGCTTTCAGGTGTAGCCGAGGTTTCACTGTAATGTACTCCCCATTCTTTATAGGGCGCAATTCGTGAGAAAGTAATCAAAACAGAATTTTCAGATATCATTATTGGATCAATGGTTACATCTGAAACCATCTGAGCAACTGTCGTAAACTGTTTTTCAGCCCCGTACTGTATTGTGCCATCATCTACAAAAGCTCGATATCTATATGTTTGGTTCGGAATTAAATTGTTAAACTGTACACCGAAATCATTTCCAGATGTCATTGTACGTAAAAACTGTTTAAATCCGCTACCATCATCAAGCACTATTCCGTATCTAGCAATAGTTTTGCTCCCTTTGTTTGTAATTCTACCTTTACATAAAGCGGTATGATCAGTTAAATCCAATACTTCCATCGTTTCAACCTTGGCTAAGGTTACAGCTTCCGGAGTATCGCAAGAAATGACTACTACAGTTAATAAGATTACAATATATTTGAATAAAATCTTCATTTATGTTTTATTTTGCAAACTTCAATCCATCTAATTGATCCCAATCACCTCGAGTAAAATCGGGTATCCTAACAGGTATACCTCCATTTGATGCTGATATTTCTGTAAGCTCTACAAGACACGACCATTCTGCTGCATCATATACATCTATGTCAAGTGGAAGACCGTTTTGCAAACAATATATCAATCTATAATCCATAATAAAATCCATACCACCATGTCCACCTACACTTTTTGCATATTCACCTATCTCTGTAATAAAAGGATGCTCGTACTCCTTAATAAGCTCGTCGTACTTATCCTTCGAAAGGAAATTATGACCATCAGGCTCAAGGGCAATACCCGGGGTAGGATACTTCTGTGCAAAACCTTTTGTACCACTCAATGTATGTAAACGACTATATGGTCTGGGGCTTGTAACATCATGCTGAATCATGATAGTCTTTCCTTTTTCAGTCTTAATGATAGAAGTATTCATATCACCCATTTTGTACTCTTTCTTGGCTCTTTCTGAATC
>CAZURM010000073.1:0-3646 GCA_964622945.1 uncultured Proteiniphilum sp. | reverse complement strand
TTTTCTAAGATAGTACAATGCACACGCATTTTCTCTGCAGTGTCTACCAACTGCCAGCACTCATCTATTGACATTGCTGCAGGTACCTCAATTGCTACATGTTTTCCCTGCTCCATAGCATAAACAGCCATAGGAACATGATTTGCCCAGTCGGTTGTAATATACACAAGATCTATATCATCTCTTTCAACAACTTCTCTCCAAGCCTCTTCACCTAAATACTCATCAGCAGGTGGAAAGTCTCTGTCGGTTATCATTCCCTGAGTTTTTGTTAATGCAGCTTCACGAATATCACATATAGCTTTAATCTCTACACCATCCATAAATGTGAATCTACGCGATGCTTTTGATCCCCTGTTGCCTGCACCAATAACTGCAACTCTTACTGTTGGTATTGGATCAACTGCAAGTTGGAGTACATTATTTTGACCAGCAGGACGAGGACCTCCTAAGTTGATATGTGCATCGGGTGGAGTATTTGCGTTTTGATTCTGTGTTGTACTACATGAAACAAAACTTAAAACTAATATTGATAATATGATATTTAAAATACTTCTCTTCATATTTTAGTAAGTCTTTTTTTCTATTTTATTCTGAAAGCTTGTTTATAACCTCTTTGGCTTCTTTCAGCATCTGTTCTACCGTCGTAGTCGGTTTTCCTATTACATTAAATTTCTGAACCTCACTGTTCAGCTCTTCAAGTTTAGCTAATGATTCGGCACTGTTATTATTTTGAAATTCAGCCTTAAGGATCTTGATCTTTTCAATATCCTGAATCCCTTCTATTAGCCTCTCGAACCGGATAGAACTCCTTCCATCAGGATAAACAAAGTATGTGTCGCCTGAAGGGAATTTCCTAAATCTTGAATCCACAACAGGATCTTCAGGCCATGAATTATAAGCCCATCTAAGCATACCATCGTATCCGGCTGCATAAGAATACCATGCCGAGTAACAAGATTCTGCAGATGGTGAGAATGTGAACATATTAGGGAATGGATCACTGCAGCACACGTAGTATGTGGTTATCAGATTGTTTTTCCTTCTAAATTCTATGTCTTTCTCATCAACCTTTGCATTAACTTTTACTGTAATATCCTTAATCATAGGATAGTTCTGATAGCTTTTATGATTGTCTGCTAAAGAAATACCAAGATTAGGTGCATACTCTTCAAGAAGTTTAACTGCTTCGCTCATCATCTCGGGTGATCTCTCATCCATGGCAATATTTGTTATTTCTAGCCAGCCCTTTTCTGCAAGATGATTTGTGAAATCTGTCAGAAAAGGAGCCCACAACTCTGTAAAAACATCGGTCCCCGGATCTGCAACCACAGTAATTACCGACTGACTTGCAATATCAAAATACTCGAGTTCATTGTTCCAAGGTAATAACGAATAGCAATTAATCATTTTGTCAATACCAAGATCAAACATAAAGCTTACCCACTTATCAAAGACAGTGTAATCATAGCTCCAGCTTCCATCCTCATTCTTATTCCAAATAATCATACTTTCATAAGCATCATAGCACTGATTATGCCAGGGATCCTTATTTAGATTTGTAGTAATTACTTTTTGCCCCGCATCTGCCAGCATTTGCATTACTGGTCTCATCTTATCAAAATGAGCATCGCTCCAGAAATCTAAACCAGAGTATCTTGCTACTGCCGATGGATGTTGCCATAAATCTAGATGGTAAGTCCATTCGTAAGCAGGAGGTAAAGTGTGATTCTGAACATTCAATGAAATCGGGAATTCTAGTAAATCTCCATTCTTAGAATTTATGGAAAGCGCTCCTTCATAAATACCTGCGCTTGCTGATGAAGGGATATTAAACGTAATCCAAACAGGACGTACTTGGTTTGCTTCCATATCAAATCTGTTTAACGAATCAAGTAAGTCTGGCATTAAAACCATACCAAACTCATTTTCTTCTTCGCGCATCCTGCAAACAAAATTTTCTTCTTCGCTCATTGTGTATCTAACAAAGCGAGCATCAGCAATATTTGATTGTAATGTACTTTCATCAGATTGAAAATCACTGAAAGTATACTCTACATTATCTGTAGCAACAGAATTCCACAATAATACCTGAGCTGATAAGGTTTCGCCTTTCCAACCCGTTAACTCAATATCATTTTTCTGTTCTAACTCAGGAACTATAGAACGTGGATGCTTTAAGTCGATACTCACTACAGAACCTTTTAAACCTGCTTCCACGCCACTCCAATTTGAGAGCGTGTCTTCTGTAGGATCATCCATTTCTGTATGGGTTATTATTCTACTGTTACCATTTGTTGTGTTGCAGCTTGTAATAAAAATCCCAATGCACAGAGTAAGCAAAAAGAGATAATATTTTGATTTTAATTTCAAAAGTTTCATATAAGAGTTTTAAATATCGGGCTGCCTAATACCGCCTTGGAGAAAGCAGCCCGATTAAAAGTTTAATATCCGGGATTCTGGACAAGCAGTTGGCTGTTTTGCAATTCATTAAGGGGGATTGGCGCAAAATACATGCTATTATCCCATCTACGAGTCTCAATTTCGGTTCTCGTATAAAAATCAACAAGTGACTCAGCATCCATATCCATACCATGGAATACACCACCTTGTCCTCCATTTCCAGCTTCGTTTTCTGCTATCATCCATCTTCTGATATCAAAATAACGCTGACCCTCCGAAGCTAACTCAACTCGTCTTTCAGAAATAATAGCTTCTCTTTGTAAGTCTTTGTTTCCTCTTATTTGAGGTTTAATATCTGCCAACAGAGGAATTCCGGCTCTTTCTCTCACATAATCGATGTAAGTTATTACGCGTGGATCGTTTGGATTAACCTCGTTCAGGGCTTCAGCGTACAATAAATAAAATTCAGCTAATCTCATTAATATTCCAGGCCTATACATGCTTTTAGGATGTGTTCCTTGATTATATACAGATCTATGAACTTTTTTATATGAAAGATATCCTGTTTTGACATGATTTGGGGATGAGTTGTCAGAATTTCCTCCTCTATTAAACCACACTTGTTCGCCTCCAACGTGCCATCTACGTCCGTTGTAGAATACATTTTGATAAAAACGAGGCTCTCTGTTGATATACATTCTGAACGTTCCAACGTCCGCATTTCCAGTCAAATCCTCAGCCGGATCTTCAACAAAACCATCTTCAGAATAAAGTGGCGATTCTTCAATAGGTAATCCATCAATCACGAAGAAATCATCTACCAGTTCTTGTACAACAGCCATATGACCAGTTCCCTGATTACCTCCTCTAACACCTCGTGGTAAATGAAGTCCGTCAAAACCAGAAGGTCCTGTTACATTTCCCCAGTTAACGCTCGAACGTGCAAAAATAACCTCTTCATTATATGAATTATGGAGTTCGTATATACTTCTATCAGCATCAATATTACCCTCACCGTCGGTTACTTTAAATAATTCATAATGACCTGCGTTTGCATAATCTATAAACGCCTGATTAGCATCAAGTGCTTTTTGCCATTTACTTGCATCATAATCGGGAAACAATCTTTTGCCGTCTGTATTAGTAAGCCTTAGTGCCTCGCCATGTCCTCCATTAAATAGTGGACTTGCAGCATACACCATTAATTTTGCCCTTAGAGCCAATGCCGTGCCCTTCGTGGGTA
>CAZURM010000072.1:0-9740 GCA_964622945.1 uncultured Proteiniphilum sp. | reverse complement strand
ATGGAGTTTGCTGATTGTGAAGAACATGTTCGTGTTATCCAGGTTGAAGCAGGTATAATAACTACATTAGAAAGTTTTAAAATAGAAGTCAAGGAGAGACAGATCAATATAAAAAGCTTCTTCAATTAACCTCTATCTCTTTATTTAGTTGATTTATTTATTAGCATTTGCAACTAATGTAGTTGAGAGCATTTTGTCACAACTGTTACACTTTTATCTATACTCTATATTTAATAAATTAAGATAATCACATTCGCTCAGGAACATCAATACCCAAGAGAGACATGGCTCTCTTAATAGTGTTAGCTACATTTTTTGAAAGCAAAAGACGAAAATCACGTAAGTCGGTACTTTTTTCTCTAAGAATTGTAAAGTCATGATAAAACTGATTGTACTCTTTCGCAAGATCATAGACATAATTGGCAATAAGTGAAACATTGTATTCTGATCCTGCTTGTTTTATAACATTTTCAAACTCGCTTAGTAGTTGTACCAGCCTCTCTTCTTTCTCAGACAATGAAACTGTATTGTTAAGTTTTTTAGTAATTACAACTTTCTGATCTTCAGCTTTCCGTATTACTGACTGTATACGTGCATGTGTGTACTGTATAAATGGGCCAGTGTTTCCGTTGAAATCTATAGATTCTTTAGGGTTAAAGGTCATGTTTTTCTTAGGATCAACTTTTAATATAAAGTATTTAAGAGCACCTAACCCAACCATTTTTGAAATTGCTTCAGCCTCTTCGGGGGTTGCATCATCCAATTTACCCAGCTCTTGTGAAGTTTCGTGTGCAGTTTCAATCATTTCAAACATTAGATCGTCAGCATCAACAACTGTTCCCTCACGTGATTTCATTCTCCCATCAGGTAGCTCTACCATTCCATATGAGAAGTGAATTAGACCTTTACCGAATTCGAAACCTAGTATATCAAGAAGTATAGAAAGAACTTGGAAATGATAATTCTGTTCATTCCCAACAACGTAAATCATTGTGTCAATAGGGTAGTCATCGAAACGAAGTTTAGCAGTACCAATATCTTGAGTCATATAGACAGAAGTTTCATCAGAGCGTAACAATAACTTATGATCTAACCCATATGAAGTAAGATCTGCCCATATAGAACCATCCTCTTTCTGATAAAACAGTCCCTCTTTTAATCCTCGAAGCACTTCATCTTTTCCGGCTAGATAGGTTTGTGACTCATAATAAATCTTATCGAACGAAACGCCCATTTGATTATATGTTTCATCGAAACCTGCATACACCCAATCGTTCATCATTTTCCATAAGTCGACAGTAGCTGTATCATTTGCTTCCCATTTACGCAAAAGACCACGAGCTTCTTCCATAAGAAGAGATTTCTCTTCAGACTCCACTTTGGAGAGCCCATTTTTCTGAAGTTCTGCGATTTCCTTTTTATATTGCTGGTCGAACATCACATAAAATTCACCAATCAGATGATCACCTTTTTTCCCGAAAGTCTCGGGTGTTTCCCCATTACCCCATTTCTGCCATGCCAGCATAGATTTGCAGATATGGATACCACGGTCATTTACAATATTAGTTTTAATTACTCGTTTTCCGTTTGCTTTAAGCACCTCACTCAGTGCGTGTCCCAGAAGATTATTACGGACATGACCTAAATGCAATGGTTTGTTTGTGTTAGGAGAGGCATATTCAACCATGAACAATGGTGCATCATCACTAATGTCACTAAATCCAAAATCGGGATTTGAGTTAATGTACTCAAGTAACTCTACCCAAACAGAGGGTGCAATGCTAAGGTTCAGAAATCCTTTTATGACATTGAATTCAGAAACAACAGAAGTTTGTTCAGACAGGTATTTACCAATCTCTATTGCTGTTTCCTCAGGTTTCTTTCTTGAGATTTTAAGAAGAGGAAACGTTACAAGAGTGTAGTGTCCTTTGAACTCTTTTTTTGTTTTCTGCAGAGTTATCTGAGACTCCTCTACATCTGAATTGTATAGTTCCTTGATTGCACTGATAATAGCTTTCTGAAGAATATTTTCGATACTCATAATATTGTTTTTGCTGACAGAAAGTACAAAGTTAAGAAAATTGAGCAGTTTTTTGAATGATATCCTGAATTACAAGACCAGAAAGAGTGAACCCGAATACAGCTGTCACATGAACCATTGTTCCATTTATTCGTACTTTTTTAAAGCTTCCATCTTCATCAGTATTAATCGAGATATTTTCACCTCTATTTTTTTGTATTTCTTCACTAAATACGCATAAGATTGGTTTTACTGTCTTTTCACCTTTTTTCATTTTCTCTCTTATTGCTGCTGCTAATTTACAACCTCTAACTTTCCAAAATTCTGTCACTTTGATTTTCAAGGGATCTAGTTTAAGCCCCGCTCCCATTGAAGAGAATATGGTAGCATCAGTTTTTGATGCGGTCACAAGGAGATGAATTTTATTAGAGAGAGAGTCTATAGCATCAATAATGTAGTCATATTTTTCGAGCTGGAACGAGTCGGATGATTCACAATCATAAATCTTATTAATTGAGGATATTAAAGCAACAGGATTGATCTCTTGTAGTCGCTTTTTTAGTACATCCACTTTTAGCTCACCAATAGTATTGGTAGTTGCTTGAAGTTGACGATTAATATTTGGTGCAGCAACATGATCTGGATCAACTATTGTAAGATCCATTATACCACTCCTTATCAATCCTTCTGCACACCAGCTGCCAACCCCACCTACACCAAAGAGGATGACTTTTTTAGAAGTTATCTGTTTCATAGCCTCGGCTCCTACAAGCAGTTCAGAGCGTGCGAAAAGTTCATCGTACAGCATAATTTTCAAATAATCTGCAAAATTAATATCAATTAGGCATAAAAAAGCATATTCAGTTAAGATTACGCTTAACTTGATAATTGTCTTTATTAATTAGATTTCACTCAGCTCAAGCCAACGCATGGTCTTATCATCAATTAGTTTCAACAACTCTGTAAGCCTGTTTGACTTACTCATTAGTTCATCTGTTGGTAGTTTTCCGGAAGAAACTTCTTCACTAATTAACTCTTTTTCAGCTTCAAGATTTTCAATTTCTATCTCAAGTGTCTCAAATTCACGCTTTTCTTTAAAGGTTAGCTTAGTTTTTACTATATCTTTTTTCTTAATTTCAGACAGTTCTGACTCAGTTTTCAGATTCTTAATTTCTTCGAGCTGCTTTTTGTCTTCCACTGATTTCCATTCTCTATACTGTGTATAGTTTCCCGGGAAATTCTGAATTTGTGCATCACCATGAAATACAAGGAGATGATCCACCACCTTATCCATAAAATACCTGTCGTGAGAAATAACAATCAAACAACCTTTAAATGAGGCAAGATATTCTTCCAGAATATTTAAGGTTATTATATCCAGATCATTTGTAGGCTCATCGAGCACTAGAAAATTAGGATTAGTTATAAGAATAGTACATAGATAAAGTCGACGCTTTTCTCCACCGCTTAGCTTATGTACATAATTGTGTTGTTTTTCAGGAGGAAACATAAAATGCTGTAAAAACTGTGATGCGGAAAGCTGTTTGCCGTCACCCTGATCTATTACATCTGCAATATCTGTTACGATATCAATTACTTTCTTATGGTCGTCAAACTGCAGATCATCCTGACTATAATATCCGAAATTTACAGTTTCTCCAATTTCGAAAAATCCTTCATCGGGTTTTTCAATACCAAGTAGCATTTTAATAAAGGTAGATTTGCCGGTACCGTTATTACCAACAATACCCATTTTTTCATATCTGGTAAAATTACAACTAAAATCCTCTGTTATTTTTATATTATCAAAACTCTTACTTACATGCTTTGCCTCAAAAATTTTTTTACCAATATATGAACCTCTTGAAGTGAGGTTAATACCTTTATCCTCTCGTTTCTGCTTGGCTTTTTCCTCAAGTAAATAAAAAGCATCGACTCTGGATTTGGATTTAGTACCTCTGGCTTGAGGCTGTCGTCTCATCCAGTCGAGTTCTTTTTTCATTAGATTTTTGGCTCTGGAAA
The DNA here is from genome assembly GCA_964622945.1 of uncultured Proteiniphilum sp. Taxonomy (GTDB): domain Bacteria; phylum Bacteroidota; class Bacteroidia; order Bacteroidales; family Dysgonomonadaceae; genus Proteiniphilum. Next base: position 5,698 of record CAZURM010000072.1, on the reverse strand, counting down.
CCTCTGTGTTTTGTGCTGAAATACGTTCATCTCGTTTTTCCAGATAATATGAATAATTACCTTTATATGAGTAAATATGCTTATCATCAATTTCAATAATCTGTGTACATATCCGATCAAGAAAATAACGGTCGTGTGTAACCATAAGAATACTGATATTATTCCGTGAAAGGTATTCTTCAAGCCATTCAACCATTTCTAAGTCAAGATGGTTAGTGGGTTCATCAAGTATTATCAGTTCGGGCTCACTAATAAGTACGTTTGCTAAGGCTACTCGTTTAACTTGTCCCCCGGAAAGTTCCCCTATTTTCTGGTGAAAGTCGTATATCTTTAATTGTGATAAAATATTTTTTATTCTTTGTTCATAATCCCATGCATTATGAAGATCCATTTCCGCAAGAATATGAGCAAGTTGGTCTTGATTTCCAGAAAAGATTATATCCTCATATCTTGCAATAAGTTGCACGGTTTCATTGTCATCGCTGAAACAAGCTTCCAGAACTGTTAGTTCAGGATCAAATTCAGGTGACTGCTCTAGGTAATCTACCCTAATGTCATTGCGAAACACTACCCTTCCGCTATCATAAGGCTCTTTGCCGGTGATTATATTAAGTAGTGTTGTTTTGCCTGCTCCGTTTGCTGCAATTAATCCAATTTTATCACCTTCAGCAATTCCAATAGAAATATCTTTGAATAGCAAAAGATCGCCAAAGCTTTTTGTTAGTGTATCTATTTGTAAAATTGGATTGGGCATATACGATAGAGTTTAGATGGCAAAAATACAAAAAACTATTGATTTCAAAAGATGTAATATTATAGTATAATTCAGAATTTCCAGCGTAAATAAGTAAAAAGATCTGTTCTGCTGTTTCCATTTATTTGTTCAGTACCTGATCCTATTGTGTTGCGATTTTGGTAATTGGTGTAACCAGCCTTAATAGAAAAGGTGAGTGATGAGGTAAGGTTATATTTAGCTGAAAGTGCCAGTCTTATTCCTTTTCCGTAGAAAAAAGGCATGTAGAATGTGCTTAAGAGATTTCTCTCATATGAGTAGAGGCGTGCGTTGTAAGTATCAGTACTGAACCATGCAAAGTACGCATCTCCATTAATAGGTTTTTCTCCTCTGTAACTGATGTTTTGAGAAATCATTATTCCCTCTTCTTTAGGTTTGTACTTTTCTTTGTAACGTGCTATGTCAACTGTCGTACGTAAATTCCAACCATTATTGTATTCGTTATTGTATCTTATGCGAATTTTATTTGTAGTATAGGGTAACACTGAACTATTATCCTTTTGTGGATGGCTCATATTTTTCTCTTTTCTCTTAAACTTATACCGTGTTTCTATAAAAGATTGCTGTGAAAGAGAATAAGTTCCTATAAAGTAAAAATCGGTAGCTTTAGAAGGTCCATCTACTCCAAACTTCCACCATGGAAATTTTGCTAAATCTATATATGTGTTTACCATGAATCTCTTAAATGGCTTAAAAACAGCACCTAAGAAAAACCCATTTTCATTTTGTATTCTGCTGCCTTCGGAAAATGCTTGTGCATGTAACGCATTGTAAGTAACTGGATAGTAGCGATATAATAGTGTAAAAGACATATCTGACATAGGACGATATTGTGCTGAGTTGATTGTTGCAATTGCACCATTTTTGGCTAATGCTGTTTCTCCTGCAAAAATAAATCCCGGAAGCTGATACGAGTAATCAATACTGACATTATAGTTATCTGATCCTCTTATATAATAGAGATTATATGTGTGTTTTACAGGATTATATATTCTGTTGTAAATGTTAAATATACCACTTATTCCTAGCTGAAATCGGTTTTTACGATAGTTAATATTTCCACCTATCACTTTCTCTCTACTGTTTTTTTTCTTCTCGATTTCTGACTTGGTTCGATGTAGACCGTCAACTTTAAAAGATGTGATATGACCTTTGTCTGAAAGATTTGCATCGAAAAGTTTATTTGAATAAAATGTTGTAATGAAAAAATTGCCTAAATTAAATACGGCAGCAGCACCTCTAAAAAAATTACTCTCCGCAGTTGAAAAATGACGCTTAGGTGTTGATGTACGTTTTGCAATATTGTCAATTCCCCAAGATTTACTTCCGGAGAAGTCGTTATTAAGTATTAATCCTTGCCCTAAAGTAAGACGATAATCTCCAAGTATTAAACTGTTTAGTTTGCCAATATCTCTTAAGATGAAGTATAATCCATAATGGTCATATCCCTTTGGATAAGAGGGTTTTAAAAAGGGTTCACCTGCATCTTTTTCAGCAGTGAAACCCGCCTCCACTTTGTCATTATATCGAAAAGAGTATCTCAATGAGGTGTAAAAGTCTTCACCTTGATATTGTCTGTTAGGATAACGTTCAAGAATGCTATCAGAAAATTCACCGTAGCCTGCTCTTGATGTTAGTGTTTTGTCAAAACGGAACTGCACCTCATGTCTGGCATATTTAAGCAAATTATTTATATCTTTCATATCGGTGATTTCAATTTTGTTTTCATCTAGCTCTTTTACGGTAAAAAAGGGAAGAACCATTTGAATAGTGTTAAAACTTAAATATGGTACATTTCTTAACTCATAAATGGTCATTACCGGTCTGTTATCTTCTAGGAAATGAATTATTGAGGTTACCTCTTCAGATGTTAATAAAGGAAAACGTTCGAGTTGATCTTTTGTTACTTCATTAAGATTCATTGGATTATCTTCGAGGAAGAGCAGTTCCTCATATATGTTATCAATTACTGTTGAACTAACCTGTTCTTCTTCTGCAAGTTGTGCTATATATTCGCGCCAATTATTATTTTGAGAGTTTAGTATGTTTGTAAAACCAAAGAGAAGAAAGAGGAGACAGGGTAAAGAGTTTTTCATTTTATTTTTAAGGTTTTCACAAATATAAGAAAAAATGTTATATTTGTTAGTAGTAATTTAATCATACCTGATTGATAAACCTCTATTGATGTATATAAATGTACAAAATGTTTGGTATCACTCATTTGTTGTAACTTATGGCTCTTGTGTTTATAATTAATCCCTGTTAATCAAATAGTTGCAAATTCCGTTTAAAGAGATAATTTTATATATATGGTGCATATGCAAAAAGGTATCAACAGAGTTGTAATAATACTTTTTCTGACTTTGGAATTATCGGCTGTCTCATGTGGAAAATGGAGTATAAAGAAGTACACACATGATTTTCCACAGATTTTGCAATATGACACATTGCGTGTAATAACACTTAACACTTCTACTTCCTACTTTATTTATCGAGATCAGCAAATGGGATATCATTATGATATGATATCAGATTTTTGTAGACATCATGGGTTAACTCCTCAAATAATAGTTGCTGAAAATGTAAATGTTATGACTGATATGCTGCAAAATGGTGTTGGAGATGTAATTGCTTATAATTTACCTATTATAAACGAGATGAAAGACTCTTTTATTTATGCTGGTTTCACGCAAATATCACATCAAGTATTAGTGCAGTGTGTACGGCAAGTTGATTCTATGCTCACAAACGTGATAGATCTTATAGGTAAAAAGGTTACAGTGATTGACAATTCAAAACACTATGAAAGGATTAATAATTTAAACAATGAGCTTGGCGGAGGGATTATTATTGACAAAGTTAATGGCGATTCATTGGTGTATGAAGATTTGATACGTATGGTTTCGAAAGGAGAATTAGAGTTTACGATTTCAGATGATGATCTTGCTAAGTTAAATCAAACTTATTTCAACAACCTTGATGTTCATCTTCCGATAAGCTTTGATCAAAGATCATCATGGATTGTAAGAAATGAAAGTCCAATTCTTGCTGACTCGCTAAATAGTTGGTTTGAAAACACAAAAGCAAAGCCCACATACTTGCGAATAGAAAAACGCTATTTTGAAGAATCAAAAGGATATTCAGAAGTCAGACTCTTATCAGTTAATGATCAGCTAGACATGGGGGTAATCTCATCTTATGATGTTTATTTCAGACGGTACGGTGAATTAAATAGATTAGACTGGCGTTTGCTCGCCTCGATTTCATATCAGGAGTCTACTTTTAATAGTGGAGTAAGTTCTTGGGCAGGAGCTGCTGGTTTAATGGGACTTATGCCTTCAACGGCAGCCTCATTGGGAGTTCCTAATGATCAGCTGTTTGATCCAGAGTCAAATATTCGTGCAGGATCAGAATACATGAGAATGCTTTTAAATGTTTTTAGTCCGGTTTCGGATTCCGAAGAGCAACTAAAATTAGCATTGGCAGCATATAATGGAGGAATTGGACATATCTTTGATGCTAGAGCATTGGCGGAAAAATATGGAGCTGATCCTGATGTTTGGGAGGGAAATGTTGAGAGATATGTACAGCTTAAACGCCTTGAACAGTATTACAATGACCCAGTATGTAGAAATGGTTATTTCAGAGGAGATGAAACTGTTAACTATGTAGTTGATGTAGTAAACAGATGGGAGTATTATAGACAGAGGATTAAAGAATAATTCTTTCAATTATAGTAAAATAAAAAAATCATTATCTTTGTATTTGTATCAAAAAGAGTGAAAAGCATTTAAAAGAAATCTTTAGAAATTTGAAAAATGTCAGTCATAATTAAAAAAGTCACATCGAAAGATGAATTAACGAAATTCATCAATTTTGCTATCGATTTGTATAAAGGAAATGAGTATTTCGTACCACCGTTGGTTTATGATGAGAAAGCAACTCTTAACAGGAGTAAAAATCCAGCATTTGACCATTGTGATGCGTCCTATTTTCTTGCATATCGTGATGGAAAGATTGTTGGCAGAATAGGCGTAATGATTAATTACAAGTCTAATGAAATATGGAACCAAAAGCATGGAAGATTTGGATTCGTAGATTTTATAGATGATGAAGATGTGGCGGACGCACTATTTGGAGCTGCTGAAAGTTGGGCACGATCTAGAGGTATGGAAAAAATTCATGGTCCATTGGGATTTACTGATCTTGATCATGAAGGAATGCTTATTGAAGGATTTGATAGATTAGGCACAATGGCAACAATATACAACTATCCATATTACCCGGAACATATGGAAAGAATGGGGTATATAAAAGATAAGGATTGGTTGGAATTTCTTATTCAAATTCCTTCAGAGGTACCTGATCGATTCTCTAGAATGGCAGAAGTTGTTAAGCGACGTTTTGGATTGACTGTAAAACATTTCAATAGAAAGCAGGATATTTATCCTTACGCAAGAGAAATTTTCATACTAATTAATAAAGCGTATAAGAATTTATATGGATACGTTGAACTGAGTGATAGACAGATTGATTATTATGTAGATATGTATATCCCTATGATACGGCTCGAGTTTGTTACATTAGTGCTTAGGCAAAATGATAATAAACTTATAGGTGTAGGAATTGGATTACCCAGTATGTCAAATGCACTCAGAAAAGCAAAAGGAAGATTTATACCAAATGGTTGGTATTATTTATATAAAGCTTTAAAAGGAAAGGAACATAGTGGTATATTGGATCTTCTTATGGTGGCCGTAGATCCTGAATATCAAGGGAAAGGAGTTAATGCATTGATGTTTAATGAATTTATTCCTGCTGCAAATAAGCTGGGTATGACAATGGCCGAAAGTAATGTTGAATTAGAAGATAATAATAGAGTTCATTCACTTTGGAATGGACTGG
>CAZURM010000071.1:0-9792 GCA_964622945.1 uncultured Proteiniphilum sp. | reverse complement strand
TTATTATCGGCTTATATTACCCTTATTATCGGCTTATAAATTTATAAGCCGATAATAAACTTTATATAAACATTTAATATATGATTAATAAGTGAAATAGGGTATAAATACTTTGCATTTTAGAGCATTTATGATTAAATTGTATGGATTAAAAATTTATGTATTATGGCACAAGGAAATATATTTGGAATGTTATCCGGTAAGATTGGCTCGGTGGTGGTGTACGAAAGAAATGGTAAACAGATAGTCAGATCAAATCCAAAACAGCGTGACCCAAAAACACCAAAACAGCTGGCACACAGACTGAAGTTTTCACTGGTCAATAAGGGGTTATCACCTCTTAACAAGGTTATTAAGTTGGGCTATAGGAATAGTGATAAAAATTATAGAAAGCTGGTGGGTGAGGCTTATCACAATGCAATTATTGGTGAGTATCCCAACTTCGCACTTGATTATAGTAAAATTAAGGTTGCTGAGGGTGATCTGCAGTTGCCTTCAAACGTAGATATTAAGACTGAGGCTGATTCTAACATGATTACTATTAGTTGGAATACGCAAATATATGATAGAACACTACCGGGCAGACCTGATGATCAGGTAAATATTGTATGTCTGGATTCTGTTGACTTAAATTCAACGCACTGGCTAAATGTGGCTCAACGTTCTGACGGGAAGGTTACTTTTAAACTTCCCATCGGTTGGGAGTGTGCAACATCCTATTTCTGGATATTTCTAACCTCTTACGACATGCAGATGAATTCATATAGCTTATTTGTCTCGTTCTAAAAATTATTTGTAAGATTTCCAACTGCCGCCATTATATGCTTTAAATCCACTATCATTTAATAATCTGACGGCATGGGCACTTCTTATGCCGCTTTCACAGACGGCAATAATCATATTATCCTTGCTTACCATCACTATATCTCCTACAAGATCTGATACAGGTATGTTAACTGATCCCTCTACATGACCGGCATTGTACTCTTCTTTGGTACGTACATCTAAGAGTAAAGCTCCGTTGTTAATTTTATCTCTCATATCGTTCTTATCGGGTAGTTTGAACAGTTTACTGAAAAATCCCATACTCTTTTGTTTATGATTTTACTTTTTCTACTTATCATAAACAGCGTTGGACGCACAAAGTTTTGTTAAATATATTTATTAAGATTATTAACAAAAATAAGATTGTCACAAAAAATATGAGAAATGAAAAGAAGTTGACACAATTTTATGTTTATAATTCTATAAAAAAACTTAAAATGAAATCTATAATATATTGATTATCAATATTACTAACCATTATGGTGTGTAATATACCTATTTGCATGTGGTTCATAATACTCCTACTTTTGCAATGTTTTAATAACTGAATAAATCATTAAAATTATGAGTAAGTTAAGTTTTCTAAACAGTTGGGGAAAAGTAGGAAATTACTTTACCCGTCGTAGTGCACAAAGTGTTTTGAATGCAAACCAAATGGCATTTGCAGCAGCAAGCTGTGGTTCATCTTGTGGTTCAGATGATGATGCAGCACCTGCTTCTGCATGTGGTGCAGGTGATGATGAAAAACCTTCTGCATGTGGCTCATCTTGTGGTGCAGGTGACGACAAATAAGTTCAAACGTCCCGATTTGTATAGAATACATATATGCAGTCGGGACTTTTAAAAGCAAATAATTATTTATTAAATAATAATAATAATACGACAATGAATAAGTCAATTGTATCATCACTATTACTAATCATTATGCTTTGTTTAATGGGCTGCACAAATATTCAGCCCCAAGGAGAACAAATGGCTATTGATAACGAAAGTCGTTTCTTCATCACTTCAGATGGCGTTCAATTACATTATCGAGTTTCGGGTTCAGGTCCGGCTCTTGTTGTTTTACCAGGTTATGGTCAGGATGCTTCCAGATTTGATAATGTTTATAATGGGTTACAGGATCAATTCACAATCTACACATTGGACTATAGGTGGTTAGGTAAGTCAGATTCTCCTGCGTATGGTTATCACATCGAGCGATTGGCTACAGACGCAAAAGAGATGATTGAAGATGCTGGTATAGATACGTTTTATTTGTTTGGTCATTCAATGGGTAATGCCGTCTCTTGGTGTTATTTTTCTATTTACGGACAAGATAAAGTGCTCAAATATATTCTAGGTGATGAAGCGCCTTGTTTAATGGTTAACCCGGCATGGAGTGATGATGTCGATGCTTCTCACAGATCACCTCGTGAGAGATTGGCGCGATGTTATTCCAACCATTAAAGTGCCAACAATGATTGTAATGGGTGGAGCAAGCCATTTCGCTTCTCCGCTTTTGTGGAACTGGTTGCAAGAGAACATACAAAGCTCAAGACTTGAGGTAATTGAAGAAGCAGGCCACAGTTTTTATGACTCTCACCCAAATGATTTTAAATCTCTTGCTCTCAACTTTTTAAATAATTAATATGGACTACTTTGCTTTTCAGTGGCATATCACCGATAGTTGCGACCAACGTTGCAAACATTGTTATATTTTTTCAGAGGATATTCATTTCAAAGTGAAAGAAATGTCATGGAAAGAAATGGAATCAGTTTTCAACAACTGTTTAGATATGTGTGAAAAGGCAGGACGTATTCCATATTTTTATATAACAGGTGGCGATCCTATCCTCCATAGTCGGTTTTGGGATTTAACAGAACTTTTCAAAGCAAATAATATTGCTTTTTCCATATTAGGTAATCCGTTCCATCTATCTGATGAAGTTTGCAGAAGACTGAAAGAATCGGGCTGTGAAAGATATCAACTTTCAATTGACGGATTACGTGAAACGCATGATGCAATGCGTAAGCCCGGTTCTTTCGATATTACTCTTAATAAAATAGAGGTTCTCCGTAATGCGGGAATACGCTGTGCTATTATGACCACTGTATCGGGAACAAATGCTCATGAAATGGAGGGTATAATAGATACAGTAGTTGAGCATAAAGCAAACATTTTTGCTTTCGGACGTTACTGTCCTACAAGTAGCGAAAAAAGTACTCACCTTACACCTGAAGAGTATAAGAATGTACTTGAAGTTTGTTGGCGGAAGTTTGAGCAATACAAAGATAGTGGAACTAGCTTCAACCTGAAAGATCATCTTTGGACACTTTTCCTTTATGAAAAAGGATTGTTCAAGATTCCAGAAGGATTGGAAGATGATATAATTTATGAGGGTTGTAACTGCGCGAATTCTCATCTAACAATATTACCTAAAGGAGAGGTTTATGCGTGTAGACGCATGGAAAGTAATGTAGGAAATGTTTTCAACGAAAAGTTGTTTGATATTTTCACAAGTGATAATATGGATTATTACCGTGATTACGGCAATTTTGAAAAGTGTTCTAAATGCGAGCTGTTACGATTCTGCCGTGGATGCCCTGCTGTAGCATTTGGTTATACTGCCAATTTCTACGCTCCTGACCCACAATGCTGGAAGCAAATCAACAATTAACAGAAACGATATATGAAAGCTGTAGTATTATATAAAACAGGAAAACCCGAAGTACTTTATATAAGTAATGTTCCTATACCCGAAGTCAAGCCTGGTTGGGTACTTGTAAGAGTAAAAGCTTTTGGTATAAATCGTTCGGAGCTAATGATGCGACAGTTTGAAGGGGATGCTCCATATATTAATTTGCCCCGTATAATGGGAATTGAGTGTGTCGGAGATATTGCTGACCCGTCTGATAGTAGCTTTAATAAAGGGCAAAAAGTTGTAGCATTGATGGGCGGTATGGGGCGTACATTTGATGGTAGTTATGCTGAATATACCCTGTTGCCGGTAAAGAATATATTTACTGTTGAATCCGATTTGAGTTGGGAAGAACTGGGTGCCATTCCAGAGACTTGGTTCACTGCTTACGGCTCATTAATGGATTGCCTGCAAATAAAATCAGGCGAAACATTGCTTGTAAGGGGTGGTACAAGTGCAGCAGGATTAGCAGCCATTCAAATTGCAAAAGCCATTGGATTAACAGTATTAGCTTCTACAAGAAAGGAAAGCAAACGTGATTTTTTAAAATCACAAGGAGCTGATCATGTGTTAATTGACGATGGTTCCTTAAAAGAGCAGTTATTGAAACTATATCCTCGTGGAGTAAATAAGATACTGGAACTCATTGGTGCAGCCACACTTTTGGAGTCACTAAAGCTCGCAGCTTATCACGGTACTGTATGTCATACTGGAGTATTAGGCAAGAAAGCAACACTCAGCGGTTTTGATCCAATAAAAGATATTCCAAACGGTGTTTATTTGACTGGGTTTTTCAGCAACTATCCAACACAAAAAACGATAGATGCTATATTTAACCTGATTAAGACACACGATCTGCATCCATCTATTGCAAAAGTTTTTTATTTGGACGAAATCGTACAAGCGCACAGCATGGCAGAAAATAACGAAGCTGATGGAAAAATAGTAATTAGTATTTAAATCAAATCATATAAAATAAATTTTAAAAAAAATGAAAAGAAAAATTTTAATTTTAATCACAGTTGTATTAACAATCTCAGCTAACGCACAGAATAAAGTAGTTTTATTTGATATTTCACGTGGGCAAGAATCTTCTGTTGTTGAAGATTATCGAGGTTTTGTTGAACAGACTTCGGGTGCAACTTTAGAAGTAAATGAGAAAGAGATTACAGCAGAAGTATTGAACGGTGTTACTGGACTAATTATAACAACTCCCTTACGACCACAGAGTACTCCTACAACAATAACAGAGGTAGAAAAGAAAGCTATTGTTGAATTTGTACAAAACGGTGGTCGCTTGATGTTCTTTTGTGAAGAAGACGCCAGAACTCCACTGGAAACATATGGAGCAAATGATATAGTTACTCCATTTGGTATGGAATTTGGTAATAATTGTCCCGCACGTAGAAATGTAGGTTCAATCTCTCTGATTGGAGAAATTTCCAGTGCACCACGACAGCTCCCTTATAGTGGAGGACGTATATTAACCGGAGGTATCCCCGTTAGTATTGTAAACGATGAAGGTGTATATCAGCATGCAGCATACACAAAACTTGATAATGGTGGTAAAATTATAGCCTTCGGCGATGGTATGCTGGGCTTGTTAATGGGACTACCACAAGGAGAAGGTATTCGTTTGTCGGGAAGCACTATGGGTGATCCAACTTTTTGGTGGGGAAAAGACAGTAAAATATTCATACAGGAAGTTGTAACTTGGTTATTAGATTAAGTTATATAATGTTAAGCCTTTTCTTTTTTATAACCTGATATTTAAATGTAAAAAAAGCGGCTGTCTAAAAGGTAGACAGCCGCTAACAATAGTTATCAATAGTTCACAACTGTATTATTTAAACAACAACGGAGCCAAAGTATTGAGGTATTCACGCCAGTTTGACCAAGTGTGTCCACCTCCTGTAATGTGGAATGTATGTTCTAAGCCATTTCTTTCCAAAGCCTCATGAAGGAGTGTTGCTCCAGGATAGGCAAAATCGTCATCTCCACAAGCAAGCCAATATAATTTATAACCGGCTTTCTTTAAAGCTTGTAGCTGTGCATCAACATCTTGTCCTTCCCTAATTCCCATACTCATAGGTGCTATGTATCCAAACATGCCGGGATAATTATTAGCAACATTCATAGTATGTCCTCCTCCCATAGAAAGTCCCGATACTGCACGAGAATCACGTTTTGCAACTACTCGGTAGTTCTTTTCAATAAATGGAACTATGTCTTTAGCAAGACTGTGAATATAGAGGTTGGCATTTGCAGGATCACTATTATCAATAGTATTCACTTCTAACATCAATGGGCTCGCTGCGCGCTGGCCGGGGTTACCATTTGGCATGACAACAATCATAGGCACAGCTCTACCTTGTTCGATAAGGTTGTCTAATATTTGACAGGCACGACCCATATTTGACCAAGCATCTTCATCGCCTCCACCACCGTGAAGCAGGTATAAAACAGGATATTTCTTTCTGCTGTTTTCATATCCATATGGTGTATATACATACATACGTCTGTTTATGTTTAGCGTAGGGGAATCATACCATACTTTTGTGAGATTTCCTCTATTATTTGCTTCTCTATAATTGGCAGTTTTCTCACCATCAACTAACAGCATACTTAAGTAGCGTACACCATCTCGTTGCATAAGGATGTTACTGGCATCACTCATTGCGACTCCATCTACAATAAAATTATAGGTATAGATATCTGGTGAGGGAGTTGGAATAGTCACTTCCCATACACCCTCTGCATTTTCGGTAAGAGTTTCTGTATCGCTATAGTCTGTCATCCATGAGCCATATATTTTTACATCTCTTGCTTTTGTGGCTCTAATTCTAAAGGTTACTTCATTGCCCGCTATTTCAGGGGAAACTATAGGTGTACGACTTGCAAAATTTGCTAATTCTTGAGCTGTAGAAATACTTATGCACAAGAACAACATTAAAGTTAGATTGATAAATTTCTTCATATTTTTAAATTATTTAAATAACATAGGTGCAAATTCAGATAAATATATACGCCAGTTTTTCCATATATGACCTTCACCACTTTCTCTATAGGTATAGTTGAATCCTATTTCATCCATAGCTTTCATGCTGTCAATAACACCTTGATAAAGGAAGTCGGTATCGCCACAAGCAATCCAATATAGTTTGAATCCGTTTGCTTGCTGTGTCTTTAACTTACCAATAAACTCTTCGGCATACTTGGCACTTTCTTCAGCAGTACGTGACATCATACTCGCAATTGGAGGTGCTGAAAATACACCTACATAGTCAAAAGTATTGGTATATTGAGCTGAAATAGCTGATGAGTGCATACCACCCATAGATAAACCGGCAACAGCGCGATTAGCTTTATTCCTTTTTACTCTGTAGTTGCTTTCTATGAATGTGATTATATCGCCAAAGCTATCTTCCATACTGGCAACGGCTTCGCGTGCGCCACCTCCCATTGCCGGAATATAATGACGACTAGACTCACCAGGAGCTGCTGAGTTTTGTGTGTGTCCGTTTGGCATAACAACAATCATGGGTTCTGCCTTACCTTGTGCAATCAAATTGTCCATAATCTGTGCTGTGCGACCTAATGCAATCCAAGCCTCTTCATCTCCTCCAGAGCCATGTAGTAAATAAAATACAGGGTAAGTTGCATTGCCACTTTCGTAACCAGGAGGGGTGTAAACAGTAATACGACGCTGTTCCTTAAGAGTTGGGCTGTCGTACCAGCGACGTGCAACAGAACCATGAGGTATATCATTTACACTATATAAATCACCTGGTTCACCTGGGATAATAAATATATTGGTTACTGATGCAACATCACGAATCATAGCCACATTTGCCGGATCATTCATACGCTGTCCATCAACTACAAATGTATAGCTATAGAGTTCAGAAGCTAATGGCTGAGGAGTTGTATATTCCCAAACACCGTTTTCACCTTCTACCATTTGCCCACTTCCAGGCGAATCAAAGGATCCAAATTCAGTCTCTACAGTTGTAGGTGCAAGAAAATCACCTGTCACTTCAACCTTTACTGCCTTGGGTGATCTCAATCGAAAAGTTACTGTATTATTCTCATGTATCTCTGGGGAGACTAAAGAACCTCCTCCAAAGAGTGCTTGCTGTGCAAAGGTTGTTGAAACCGCAAGCAGCATTGCTGCCAAAATGGTAATTTTTTTCATGTTTTTTATTTATATCTGTTTGTGAAAATTTAAATCTATTTGCTGAAATATCGTGAAACAAATGGAAGACTTATATATAATCCCGAATGCCAATATTCCCAAGTATGACCGCCATCACGCACTCGAAACTCGAAAGGAATTTGTGCTCTTCGCATGGCTTGTGTGAATTCAATATTACGATCTAACAGGAAATCATCATCACCACAATCTATAAACCATTGTATTGTACGTAGTTTATCAATTGTTCCCTCATCAGCCTCTTCAACAAATTTAATACAACTGTTTTCTATAACTGACTGATTTAGAATGCCCATTTTATCATCGGAATTTTGTGGAGTAGCTGCATTTTCGCCTGGGATACTCATTAGTGCACTCTTAGCAAACACAGCTCCAAACATTTCAGGATGACGCTGAGCATAGTTGGTTGCTCCACCTCCACCCATAGAAAGACCCGCGATAGCACGATGTTGTTTGTCGCCAATAACTCTGTATGTAGTTTCTATATAAGGCAAAAACTCTTTAAAGAAAAAATCCTCATACGCCCATCCAGGCATATTGAAGTAGCCATTCCAATCGCCGGCATACACATTTCCGCCGGCATTAGGTGTGACTATAATCATCTCGGTCACTTCACCTGAAGCAACTAGTTGATCCATCACATCTTTCAAATGTCCTCTCGTGGTCCATCCTTGATTGGTGTCATTCATACCGTGCAATAGATAGAGAATTGGATATTCTTTATCCTCATCCATTTCATAGCTCTGTGGCAAGAAAATGTTGAACGCACGATCTGCATTTAATACCTCGCTATAAATAGTGTCAGTCACTATTCTACTACGTCCTCTTCCACCAAATTGTGCTGATACTCCCATGCTGACAAATAAAGCCAGCAACAAAACAATGTTTTTCTTCATTCGATTTTTTATGTTTTTGTCTTTTATTTATTGTGTATATTAAAAATACTAATTTTTATACTATAGTCATTTCATTTATCTCTTCACAGATATTATCATTCTTGATTATACTATTTTGTATACTTTTATTATTCCGACTATATTATTAATCCGAAATAATAAAAGTATACATTTTTTGTCTTAACTTATGTTTATATAATATAATGTTACACAAATCATCCTTATATTACCAACCATCATTTTGAACCATATTTGGATTTAAACGCATTTCTGTTGCAGGTATAGGAAGACGATAGTGCCTTGGTTTAAAACCATAGCGACTTGGGTCAGTGTTGTATTGTATATATTCTACTACTACATTATCAGGCTCATCGGGAGAATTGGATTTGTTAATTAACAAAGGAGAATGGATACCTTGATCCTTCAAAAGGCCTTCCGCATCGCCCCAACGTATAATATCCTGATAACGTGTGAATTCACTACATAATTCGAGACGTTTTTCAAGCTTGATAGCTTCTAATGTTGCTGTTTTATTAGGTAATTGTGCACGTGTTCTAACCTCATTTAGGCAAGCGTCTGCCTCTGATTGGTTTCCTGCCATTAGATTGGCTTCGGCAGCAAGCAACAAAACCTCTGCATAACGCATCCAGCGGTTATTATTATATGAAGCGAAAAATGTAATTGGTCCTTCAGCAGATGTGAAACGACGTTTCCACATGAATACACCTTCATTTATAATACTCTTACCTTTCTGAAGTTTTACACCAAGATCTACCATCTGATCATATGTTTTTAATGTATGATTGAGACGATATCCATCAACACCCTCTTCTGCCACAAATGCATCATACAGATTCTTTTGAGGAACCATGAATCCCCATCCTGTTCCCTGATAATCGGCAAACTGAGGTGATGATGCCTCTAAATTGTCCATACGCCAGTGGTTCATAACCTCAAAAACACCAAACTCTCCAAAAGGATTATTCATATCAAGGATACGGTTACTTTCCAGCATACTCTCAGGATTACCTTCCGCAAGGTATGTAAGTAAGTTTTGATATTCACCATCATAAAGTTCGTACTTGCCACTGCTTCGTACTTCATTTAATACTTTTGCAGCCTCTTTATATTTATTCTGCCATAAGTAGGCTTTACCCAACATAGTTTGAGCTACTTG
>CAZURM010000070.1:0-9823 GCA_964622945.1 uncultured Proteiniphilum sp. | reverse complement strand
CTCAAGGTACAGTGTATCTGAAAAACAAAGCAAGTGATAATTGGTATATTGGTCTAGGTGGAGGCACTAACCTTTATATGACTAAAGGTGAGAACGATGCTAAAGCAGATTTCGGAGATCGTCTTGGATGGATGGGTCAGCTTGAAGTTGGTCGTTGGAATTCTCCTAACTGGGGAGCTCGTTTAGTTATCGATGGTGGTAACATCGCTCACGTATCACCAGGAATAGTAGAACAAAATTGGCTTGGTGGGCATGTTGATTTGATGTACAATATCATTAATGCATGGGGTTCTTACAATCCTGATAGAATATACAGTCTAATACCTTATTTTGGTGTTGGTTACATGTATGGTCTAGATAAAGATTGGAAAAAACCTAATCCTAATGGAGACTTATTCAAACATCAAAATCAAACTCTTACTTACAATGTTGGTTTAATCAACAATTTTCAAGTATCAAACAGTGTTGCTATTTTTGTAGAGTTAGGCTGGAGAGTTATGCAAGAATCTTTTGACGGATCTACTACAAGTGGTGATTATGAATATGACAGTATGATCACAGGAACTGCAGGTATTAAATTAGGTCTAGGTGGAAAGCAAAATTTCACACCTGCTGAACTTATGGACTACAATCTTATCAATGATCTGAACAGCCAGATTAATAGACTTCGTGCAGAAAACGAACAGCTAAGACAAAGACCTGAGTCATGTCCAGATTGTCCTGAAGTACAACCAACTGTTATATCTGAAGAAGTATATGTTCCTAACGTGGTATTCTTCCGTATCAATTCATCTACAATTGATAGAGGTCAGCAGGTAAGTGTATACAACACTGCTGAATACATGAGAGCTAACGCAAGTGCTAATGTAAATATTGTAGCTTATGCTGACAGACAAACAGGTACACCTGAATACAACTTCGCACTTTCAGAAAGACGTGCAAGAGCAGTTGCTGACGCCCTTATTAACGAATATGGAATCAACAGCAATCGCATTTCAATTGACTGGAAAGGTGATACAGAACAGCCATACGCAGAAAACGATTGGAACCGCGTAGCTATTTTCTTTGTTGACTAATTTTCAACAATAAGAACATAATAAAAAAAGAGCATCTCACATGAGATGCTCTTTTTTATGTTTATAATAACTACAGCTTATCAATTAGAATAAAAATTACTCTTTTATATAAACTCGTTTAACACGAGGTGAAATAGATGTAAGTATTTCATATGGAATAGTATCAATACTTTCAGCCAATTCAGTAACTGGCAGCTCCTCATTAATTAATATTACTGCATCACCTTCCTCAACGATTAATCCTGTCACATCAACCATAATAAGATCCATGCACACACTTCCTACAATTGGTGCAAATTGACCATTTATGAGTACTTTCCCATTTCTGTTACCAAACTTTCTATCAATTCCATCAGCATAACCATACCGAATAGTAGCTATTTTTGCATCATGATTAAGTTTTTCTTTTCTTCCGTAACCAATTGTTTCATTACTCAAAACATTTTTAATTTGCAAAATAGTGCTTCTTAAAGTAAATACATTTTTTAATCCTTTTAAACTACTGGGACTTACACCATATAATCCAATACCTAATCTTGCCATATCCCATTCATATTCATCAAAACGCTCAATTCCAGCAGAATTTAGTATATGTGTATAAACAGAGTATCCTAAACCTTTATTGATTTTATCTGCAACATCTCTAAATATATGAAACTGTTGGTGTGTAAACTCGTCAAAAATCCAGCTTTCACTGGCTGAAAGATGAGAGAAAATAGATTTTACTCTTAATCCTTTCTGTCCTTTAATTAGTTTTACCAAATCCTCTGTTTGTTCGGGTAGAAAACCAAGACGATGCATACCAGTATCAATTTTTATATGTATTGGATAATCTGTTATTCCATTCCTCTCAGATTCTTTAATGAAAGTTTCAAGTATACGAAAATTATATATTTCTGGCTCAAGATTATTTGATATCAGCTCCTCAAATCCATTAACTTCAGGATTAAGTACAATAATAGGAAGCGAAATACCTTCATTTCTTAGTGTAACAGCTTCTTCAGCCACTGCTACAGCCAAATAGTCACAACGATGATATTGAAGTGTTTTGGCAATTTCAACAGCACCCGCACCATATGCATTAGCTTTCACCATACATATCAGTTTAACATCTGGTTTTAGTTTAGATTTGTAAAAATTAAAATTATGTACTACTGCATCAAGATCAACCTCAAGAACAGTTTCATGAATTCGTTCTTCTAAAAGACTATTGATTTTCTCAAAGTTAAATCGACGTGCTCCTTTCAGAAGAATCAATTCATCACGGAAAGATTCATAAATACGTGATTGAACAAATTCTTCAGTAGACAAAAAGAACGATTTCTGAGGCATAGTGAAAAGATCTGAATTTGCCGAGATATCCTTTCCAATACCTACAATTCTTACTATTCCATTCTGATCAGCCATTTCAGCAACTCTTTTATACAATGCTTTAGGTGGAACACCTGATTGCAGAATATCTGAAAGTATAAGAGTCTTTTTTAGTGCTCTGTCCATTTTACGTTGATGCTGAAAATCAAGCGCAATTTTTATTGAATTAACATCAGAGTTATAGCTATCATTAATAATCAACGAACCCCGTTTACCTTTTCGAATATCAAGACGCATAGCTACAGGCTCTAGAGTTTTCATCCTTTTAGAAATATCATTTGGCAAGACATGAAGATAAAGCACAGCAGCTAAACAACTAATAGAATTTTCGATAGATGCATCATCAACAAATGGAATTTCAAAACTATAACCAAAATTCATAAATGAATAATTAATTATAGTGCTGTCAGCTTTCTTTTTGATTTCTGAAATAAACAGGTGAGCTTCTCTATTTTTTCTGGACCATGAAAATGTTTTCTGAGAAAGAACTTTGAGGTCAACGCATCTGTTTACCAAATCATTATCTTCGTCATATATAAAAACTTCACAATTAGTGAACAACTCCAATTTTTCAAGAGTTTTTTGTTGAAGTGAACTAAAATTCTCCTGATGTGCTTCTCCTATTTTAGTTAATATCCCAATTGTTGGTCTTATAATTGGTTCAAGATATTCCATCTCGTCAAGTTTCGAAATACCAGCTTCAAAAATTCCCAATTCCGCATTATCATCAAGTTGCCAAACTGATAAAGGCACTCCAATTTGAGAGTTATAACTTCTTGGAGATCTAACAATATTAAAATCTTTTTCTAACAATTGATAAAGCCACTCTTTAACAACTGTCTTACCGTTACTTCCTGTGATACCTATAATGGGAATATCAAATTGTGATCTGTGGTGCTGAGCAAGCTTCTGCAAAGCTGCTAAGCAATTTTTGACTTTGAAAAAATTAGCATCTTTAAATTTATTCCATTCATCAAATTGCTTAGCCACAACAAAGTTACGAACTCCTAAATTATATAGATCATTTATAAAATTATGTGCATCATTATTTTTTGATTCCAATGCAAAAAAAAGAGTTTCAACAGGATTTGTAATTTTTCGACTGTCCGTTAGAAGTGTAGATATTTCAGCACAATTCAGATTATTTGTGGGAACACCTAAGATAGATGCAATTTGTTGTATATCGTATTTCATAAAAAGTATGGAGTTTTCAATTAAACTAATCCAAATCTTGTGAATTTAATAAAGTGGAAATTTTTTGGATCTCATGCTCACAATTAATATGAGAATATTTTAAAGCAAACTTTTCCAAGTTACTAATTGTCAGTTTTAAGAAGTTATTATATGAATTAGTACCCGGGAACAAAGGTTTATGATCAATTGATTTTTTTATTTGAGTCCATTCTAGATTTATAGCCTTAGTGACATCAGAAAAAAAAGTCTTTGAAAAATTATACCAAATATAGTCCACTGCAAAAGATGATGGATGCATCATATCCTCATCATAAAACCTGTAATCTCTAAGCTCATCAATCATAATTTCATATGCAGGAAAATATATTAAATCATTGCCAAAAAGACCAATCAATCTATCAATAGCAAGATGTAGTATTGATTTGCTTATCTGGTTTTCATGCGCACCATCTTTCCAATGACGGATTGGACTAACAGTAAAAATAAACTTTACATCCAAGTTAATATCTCTCAGTAAACTTATTATAACACTCCACTCCTCAACAATTTCTTCTACTGATAATCTTCTACGATCGAAACTATCTGCTGGAAGTTTATGACAATTATTTACTATATCACTTTTTATATTTTCACCAGCTTCCTTTAGACGATAAACATATGCTGAACCAAAAGTAATCAGAAACATATCAGTTTTTATTATAGAATCAGCAGATTCATTATATCTTTTAGATATATTATTCAAACAATGATTTTTATCAGTATCAGAAAAACTTCCATGATGCATGAAACTATGATACAATTCATTATTATAAATTAGATCGGACTCAGTAAAAATAGTTTTTTGTAATAATTTTCTGATTGAAGATGAAATAGATAAAGGATTATAGAGTATCCCAAAAGGATTAATATCAACATGAAACTTGTTATCTTTAAGTTTCCTACCAATATTTTCAGAAAAACATGATCCGAATAACATCATTTTCGTAAAATGATCTATTTTGAAAAACGATTCCGAAATTTGTACTTGTGTCCTAAAATCCATCATGCTATGTTTTTATCATTACAAAAATAAGAATAAATGGACCAATTAGCTAATTGAAAGTTTTATTAATTGTGAAACGATGGAGGTCTGTAAATAAGAGTAATAAATGTTATGTCATAAATTATACAGACCATATTTCGTATAAAAAAGGAAAGGTTGTCTCACGACAACCAATCTTCATTGTTAACCTTAAATCTAATACCATGAAAAACACGTTGCAAATATAGATTTTTTTTAATTACCAAACATCATATTTGATAGAAAAAAAATACATTTTGCACAATTTAACAAAAAAGTCTTAATTACCTATTCTCATTAATCTAAAGTGATTATTATTTATTCAACATACAATACTAATCCTTTCAGATATTCACCTTCAGGGTGATAAATATTTATAGGATGATCTGCTGGTTGTGTAAGTTGATTAAGTATTTGTACCTTCCTTCCACTGATGGCCGCAGCGCTAAATACTGCAAGTCTGAACTTCTCTCGAGAAATTACTTGAGAGCACGAGAACGTAAAAAGAACACCACCTTTTTTTATTTTTTCAAATGCAGAACAATTCAATTTCTTATACCCTTGCAGAGCATTATTAACAGCACCTCTATGCTTTGCAAATGCAGGTGGATCAAGAACAATAAGATCATATTTATTATTAGGAATCCCATTTAAAAATTTAAAAGCGTCATCGGCGTATAATTTATGACGAAGATCATTCCCAAAATTTAAATCCACGTTTTGTTTCGCTATCGACAAGGCTTTTGAAGAGCTATCCACAGAAACTACTTCTGCAGCCCCTCCTCTGTGAGCATAAACAGAAAAACCACCAGTATAACAAAACATGTTTAAGACATTTCGACCCTTTGCATATTTTTCAAGAAGTAAACGGTTGTCTCTTTGATCAACAAAAAAACCTGTTTTTTGACCTTTCGCCCAGTCGATTTTGAATTTAAGATCGTTTTCTTCAACAACATCAATTATATTATCACCACCAAAAATATATGAATCTTCAGGTTCAATATTAGCTTTGAAAGGCAGTGTCCCTTCTGATTTGTAAAAAATATTTTTTAAATCACTCGAACTATAAATTGCTTGCAATGCTTTTGTTATTTTAACCCTGTCATTATGAATCCCAACAGAATGCGCTTGTACCACAGCTGTATTGCCATAAATATCAATAATTAAGCCAGGGAGATTATCACCTTCTCCGTGTATCAGTCGATAAGTGTTATTACCGGGGCGAATTACATTTATATATTTACGCATTTTGTATGCTTCGGACAGACGTTTCTCATAAAATTCGGCATTTATTTCTTCATCCTCAAACGATAACACACGCACTGCAATACTCCCAATTTGATAGTGCCCTACACCAAGAAATCTTCTATCATTTGACAATATCTTTACAACCTCTCCTTCTTCAATCACAGATGGTTTTGAAGCTACGGCCCCTGAAAACACCCATGGATGAAATCTTTTCAGAAACTCATCTTTGTTTGGTTTCAAAACAATTTCTCTGTAAAAATTCATTCGTCAATTTTAGTTAGATGTTTATATATTCTAAGACATGCCCAAGCATCTATTGCAGCATAAGATTGTTGTGCAGGAGAAAGCTCAGCAGCTTCCCAATTTGATAGTCTCTGATTTTTCGATATTTTTTTTCCGAAAATTATTGCATAAATCTTTTGTAAGCTATTATCCTCAATACCGAACTTATCTACAAATAGTTGGAGATCAATAAAGTTTTCAGGTTTCCTTCCAGTACGCTTACTCAAAGCTGCAAAGTCATCTCTCAATGAAAGACCTATTTTTTTAACTGTATGATTGCATATTAGCTCCTCTAATAAGTCTGGATATCCAATTTTATTTAGCCTAAATAAGAAACATTCATTTTCTGTCGAAAGCTGTAATAAGGCTACATTATTTATCTGTCCTCGTTTAAAGGCAGGCTTTGTTTCAGTGTCGAATCCCAATGCAGATTTGGTAGACAAGAATGCCACAGCATCTTCAACATCCTCCTTACAATCTATGATATATATATTACCACTAAAAACTTCTTTCTCCAATTCAGCTATCTGCTGTTTAGTAATTGTTATTCCCACGACTCACCTATATTTAAGAAATCTTCATTATCACTTTTTTCAAATTCTATACTTTTTAACGTATGCAATGGGCGTAAAACGTTTATTAGTTTTTGTCCCCAGTAAGTGTAAAAGTTTATTGTACAAATATTTATTGCATCTTGCATCTGGCCTGTAAGCTCCATTTGATAAACTGACACAAAATTTCTCACATCCTGATAAACATCTGCTATATTTTCTGATACTGTAGAAGAAATAGGCCTATCGCTGTATTTCATTTCATCCATGAAAACATCTAGATAAACATCTTCTTCTCCCATAATTTCTCTAACAATATATACAACTCTTGAATAATCCTCTTCACGTACAATGGGAGCTAGAGGTTCATTAATTATATCTGAAATTTCCGGAAGAAGTGATGCTTTCAAATACATTAATGGAAGTATTTTAAGCATATTATCTATCCACATAGACCGTGACAATTGCTCTTCTTCAGATTCAAGAAGTGTACAGAACTTAACTGCAACTGTCAAAAACTCTATCACGTTCTTATTATAAATTATCTCATCTATGTCTAGTTTTTTCATATTATAATAAATCATTATGATGTTATACGGTTAACCTTTAACATAAACAAAAGTACATATTTTTTTTGATAAAGAGATAAAGGTACATTAACTATCATATTATACATTCATACTCTTTAAAAAACAGAGTAAACATTTTGTGAATCCGTTTGAAAACAATATCTTTGCATTTGAAATGGATGAGGGGAAGCAGGAAAAAACACCGCTTCCTTTTTTATTCAACACACACAACAACAATTTTATGATTGAGAAAAATGTACTTATAAATATAGCCGAAGATTATTTAAAAGATTCAGAGAACTATCTAGTGGATATATCAATAGGTGCGGGAAACTCAATAACAATTGAAATTGACAATGATAAAGGTGTTAATATTGATGATTGTGTAGAATTAAGTAGATATATTGAATCTAAACTTGATCGTGATTCTGAAGATTTTGAGCTGATTGTAACATCAGTCGGACTAACTTCACCTTTCAAAACTATTCGTCAGTATAAAAAATACGAGGGTAAAGAAATTGAGGTTTTAAGCAAGGTTGGTACTAAATATACAGGTATTCTGAAATCATTAGACGATAAAGGGTTTACTACAACAATTGTCAAGCAGGTAAAACCTGAAGGCGCTAAACGTAAAACAGAGGTACACGAAGACATCTATTTTACGTTTGAAGAAGTAAAACATACAAAATATCTTATAAGATTTAAATAACTCATGGGCAAAAAGAAAGAAACCATAAGTCTCATAGATACTTTTTCTGAATTTAACGAACTGAAAAATATCGATAAAGCAACGCTTATCAGTGTACTAGAAGAAGCATTCCGAATAGTAATTTCGAAATCTGTAGGAACAGACGAAAATTATGATATTATTATTAACCCAGACAAAGGTGACCTAGAAATATGGCGTAACCGCACAATAGTTGAAGATGACTATTTGGAAAATCCAAATATGGAAATTACACTGACAGAAGCATTAAAGATTGACGAAGAGTTTGAAGTTGGTGAAGAGGTAACCGATGAGGTTCCGCTTGAACACTTCGGTCGTCGCACTATACTCAATCTAAGACAAACGCTTGCTTCCAAGATATTAGAGCTTGAAAAGGACAATCTATATAACCAATATAAAGAAAGAGTAGGAGAAATTGTTTCAGGTGAAGTTTATCAGGTATGGAAAAAGGAAATATTGTTACTTGATGATGACCATAACGAGTTAATATTGCCCAAAACAGAACAAATTCCTAGTGATTTTTTCCGTAAAGGTGAGCATGTTCGAGCTGTTGTAGCACGTGTAGAAAATAAAAATAATAATCCAAAAATTATTCTTTCACGTACATCTCCCGTGTTTCTAGAACGTTTATTTGAACAGGAAATTCCTGAAATTACAGATGGACTAATAACAATAAAAGGCATTGCTCGTATTCCGGGTGAGCGTGCAAAAGTATCTGTTGAAGCTTATGACGACAGGATAGATCCTGTAGGCGCTTGTGTAGGGATGAAAGGATTCCGTATCCACGGTATTGTACGTGAGCTTCGTAATGAAAATATTGACGTTATAAACTATACAAACAATACATCTTTATACATACAACGTGCTCTAAGCCCTGCTAAAATAAACTCAATAATTGTAAAAGAAGAAGAACATAGAGCAGAGGTTTTTCTCAATCCTGAAGAAGTATCACTAGCAATTGGTAAAGGTGGTGCAAATATCAAACTTGCATCTATGCTTACAGGTTATAATATTGAGGTATTTAGAGATATTGATGAAGTTGATGAAGAAGATATTTATCTAGATGAATTTCGTGATGAAATTGATGGCTGGGTAATTGATCAACTTAAAAGAATTGGATGTTCTACTGCTAAAAACGTACTTGCAACTAACAGAGAAAGGTTAATAAAAGAGGCTGACCTTGAAGAAAGTACAGTAGATGAAGTTCTTGCAATCCTTCGTTACGAATTCGAAGATGAAGAAGTATCAGAAGAATTAGAGACTACAACTGAAGATGATTTTAATACAGAAGAAAAAGATACTGAAGATGAAACGTAATAGTCGTTTCACATTACTAATTCAACACAAATAGAGTAAGGTTAAAATATATATATGCCTATTAGACTAATTAAAGTTTCGAAAAATTTAAATGTGGGAATCAACAGCCTTGTCGAATTTCTACACAAAAAAGGTATTGAAATAGAAGCAAATCCTAATATAAAGATTAAGGATGAACACTATGACATGCTGATCGCTGAATTCGGCAAGGATAAGAATATTAGAAGAGAAGCAACTGAAACGCGTAAAAAAATGCATCGTAGAGATGAAAGTCGTGAAACTGTTGCCATTGAAGGGTATGAATTGCCAGAAGATGACACATCTAAAAAAACAACAGAGAAAGAGTCGATTGCAACTGAAATACCACAGGAAATGAAACCACAAATCAATGTGATTGGCAGTATTGATCTTGATAATTTAAATATACG
>CAZURM010000069.1:0-9946 GCA_964622945.1 uncultured Proteiniphilum sp. | reverse complement strand
AATAAAAAATTCTTTTTAACTTCGATACCAGCTAATCTATAAAAATTCTCTTTAATAATTTTGCTCATATTTTTTTTATAATATAAATATACATCATTTAATTTTAATAAACAAATGAATAAGAAATTATTTTAATAATTTTCTTATAACATGCGTCATTAAATTTTTTAATTTATAAAAATCTGCTTTCTTATCCCCATTATTATTTAATTGTTAATTTATATTTTGGTTTATATTCTTTTCCCATTTTATATTTTTCCTAATTTATTTATTAATATTATTTCTGCTCTGTTGTCTCTAATATCAAAGATATAAACTTTTGAAAGCAATTCACAACTCCGCCTTGTTTGATTTTGAAAATTAAGCCGTTGTCTCTAATATCAAAGATATAAACTTTTGAAAGCAATTCACAACACTTTCTTCTTTGCTCTAAATATCTTTTCTGTTGTCTCTAATATCAAAGATATAAACTTTTGAAAGCAATTCACAAAATATTATACTCCAAAAATAAGCAATAAAATCCATTAAAAGAAGTAAAGATATAAATAACAGCATTTCCAATGTTCAATCAATCCAACTTACTCATATTGTCTTCAAAATCCTTGTTATGGGCAGTAGCACTTTATTTATAGTTTTATATCCCAGTTTATTCTGTTTAATCTACTCTCTACTCCTGAATCAACCTTTATTAATCGATATAAAACTGTAGAAGAAAACGACATTAAATTTAAATAAGCCGATTAATTATTACAATCGGCTCATTATTTTACCTGTATTTGAACCGAATAACTAAACTAATTGGCTCATGAAATATATTTGGCAGTTAGCAGACTTCCCGAAATTTAAATACGACACCTCTAAACTATTGGCACTTGTAGAAGAAAGTGTGGTATTGATAGGAGAAGTTAGAGGTATAATGAAATGCTTTTCTCCTGCACTACAAGACGAAGATTCGACCCAAGTAATGTTGTCAGAAGCAATTTAAAACTTCTGAAATTGAAGGAAACAGCCGTGTGCGAGAGCATGCACGGTGGTGTGAGAGGTAGGGGGAATAATCCCCTACCTACTCAACTAATATTGTTTTTTTATTGTTTTATTCTTCAATATATCTTCTATATGCTAGTAAATTCATTTCTGTTACTTTATACGCCTTCTTAAATAGAGTTTCTAAATCAGCATCACTAGCACCATATTCATCGCGCAAAGCTGATATTTCATCATTAGAATATACCGCCCTACCTAAACCCCAAAGCACTAGTGTTGTTAATCTATCAATAACATCAACATCTTTAAAATGTGGTAAATGACGTGTATATTTTACAACTTCAATAAAATGAAATATTGATGCTAGCATTGTATCTCTATCAAATTCTCTGAATCTTTTTTCAGCTTCTTTTAGTTCGCTTTGTAGCTTCATGTTTTGTAAACTCCTGTATTCCATTGTACTATTTGTTTATTTGTTTATCTCAATTTCTAATTTTCTGTTATCTCTACTATCAAAGATATAAACTTTTGAAAGCAATTCACAGCTTCTTACAATATTTATAATTATATGTAAAGATTTAAATTAAATCGTCAGCATCGATATAAAGCTAAAACGTGAATTACGCGGTATAATTAATAATTTCTGAATGTTGTTTTTGATTTATTTTAGCACCAATTCGCCTATTTTTCGATATACATTGTTGTGGTGTCGTTTTTATTCAGATATATTATTTAAAGCATCAAACTTTGCTTTCATTGTCGGATTCCCGTGAGTTAATTTTTTGATAGTTAAATTGTCAGCTTTGTCATTTGCTAATCTTAAATTGTTTTCTGACGATAAAAGCGCAGCCTTTGTTTTTTGCAGATGTGATATGGTTTTATCAATTTCGTCAATGGCTGTCTTAAATTTTCGACTTGCTAAATCATAATTATAAGCAAACCCTTTTCTAAATGCGTCAATTTTTTCCTCAAAGTTGGTAATATCTACATTTTGGTTTCGTATCAAATTTAGTTCCTGCTTGTATTTTAAGGAATTCATTGCAGCATTACGAAGCAAAGTTATTATAGGAATAAAAAATTGAGGTCGAACTACGTACATTTTCTCAAACCTATGTGATACATCAACAATTCCGTTATTATAGAATTCGTTTTCAGATTCTAAAAGGGAAACTAAAACAGCATATTCACAATTTTTAGCCTGACGGTCTTGATCTAATTTTTTAAAGAAATCCTCGTTTCTTTTTTTTGTAGAAGTCTCATCGTTTTCATTTTTCATTTCAAACATAATTGAAATGATTTCATTTCCTGCATCATCGCTTTCCCTATAAATGAAATCGCCTTTTGTTCCTCCACTTGAGTCATTGTCTTTTTCAAAATATGCTTTTTGAAAAGCTGTTGCACGAAGCTTATTAAATTCAATTTCGCAATGTTGTTCTAAACTTTCGCCTACCATTTTAGTTGACAGCTTTAACTTCATATCTTTAACTCGTGCAATCTCATCGTCTTTATATTTGATGATGTCGTCTTTCGTCTTTAGTTCAATTAAATGCTGCTGCTCTAATGATTTTTTAAGGTTTTCTTTTTCTAATTCTTTGATTTTAATGTCATTTTTTAAAGTGTCCCTTTCTCTTTCAATTTCTATTGTCGCCCTGGACACAGCCAACTCTTTTACAGTTTCAAAACTCTTAATTTTAGACTTCAATTCAGCTAAATTGCTGTCTTTTTCAGCTAATCTTTCTATTAATTCACTTTTACTATTTGCTTTCAGTTCTGTTATCTCTTTGTCCTTTTTCGCTAATTCCTCCTGCAATGAGTTTTTTGTATTTGCTTTGGCGAGTTCAACAGCACTTTCCTTTTCTTTTTCAGCAAGTGCAAGTCGGTTGTTAAGCTCTTCATCGAATTGATGGTCACGAACTTGTTTAAGAATATCTGCAAATCCCGCTTCATCAACTTTAAATGCTTTTTTGCAATTCGGACATATTATTTCGTTCATATTCTATAATTTATTTAATTAACGGATGTTTCTTTAAATGCACCACAACAGTCTCGGGTACTTTTTATATTTACTTACTCTATGTATCTAAATGTTTACACTAAGCTTAACTCCTTAAACCTACAAAACGCATTTGCCAATTTTATTTGATAAGGACTTTTACATTCTGCTTCAAAAATAGCTGGATTGGCTACCATAATAAAGCGAGTGCGTGCTCGAGAAACAGCCACATTGAATCGGTTTGGGCTAAACAAAAAGTCCATACCACGTGGTGCTTCTTCTAAACTAGATGTGGCTACTGAATAGATAATTACAGGGGCTTCTTGACCTTGGAATTTGTCTACTGTACCTACTTCTATATCGGGTAATAGTTGCTTAATTACCTGTACTTGCGCATTGTATGGCGTGATTATTTTTATGTCTGTAGCGGTCAACGTTGATTTTTCACCCTTTTCATTTATGAACTGTACATCTCCTCCAGTTAGTTGTTTAACGATTTCTTTCACCTTTTCAACTTCTTCGGATGATGAGCTAGTATTTCCCGTATGTTCTACTTCTTCGAGGTATAAACCTGCACCTGCATATTTTGAACCTATAATTCGCTGTTTTTCTAGATGTTTTTTTGATTGTAATCGGTTCTGATAGAACTGTTCAGACACAAATGCATTAATGGATGAATGCATGCGCCAGGTTTCCGCTAGAAATATCCCTTGTTCGTTAGAAATGGTCTTTTCTCCTTGCAAAACATGTTCTAAGGCAGATACTTCCGTTCCATCCGGGTGCACACCTTGCTGGGGTTGTTTCAGTTGCTGTGGATCGCCAAGTAGCACTAGGTTAGCACATGAATGCCCAACAGCAAGTGTGTCAATCAGAGAAAGCTGACCAGCTTCATCAATAAAAAGGTAGTCTATACTGTCTTCATAAGGTTCTTTACTCCACATAAATGATGTGCCTGCAATAATGTCTGCTTTGCCTATCGCTGCCTGAATTTTATTTTCAACATTACTTACCCTCCATGGAGAAGGATTGTCCGGATTAGGTTTAGTTTTTTGGATTATTTCAATATCCTCAAATCCAACTTCCTGTGCCCTTTTGTGTACTTGTGTTAAAAGGTTGGTAATCACCTTATGACTAAGTGCTGTGATGCCAATTTTTTTGCCTTGTTGTGCTAATCGAACAATAATGTGGCTACCCGTATAGCTTTTACCTGCACCAGGAGGCCCTTGAACAGGTAGATAACTGTGGTCGAGTTTAGAGACAAAATCAAACGTCCGTTCTAGAATGTCGTCATCTATAATGTCGTCATGGTGAGTTACGCTCATCGTTGGTGAAACATTCATAAGCATTTGGCGTGCAGAGCGATATTTCTCAACTTCGCTGTCCATATCATTCTTCAAAACCCATTTGGCAAATCTTATGATCGATTCTTCTTTCGTAGTTAAGTCTACGTACTTTAGACTTATTACTGATAAAGGGTGCGGTAGGTCTATCGTTGTAGGACCCTTCCTAATTTTGAGGATGCCTGCATCAGTGTCAATCTCATGAATGCTACCCGGTTTATTTCCTTCCTGGTCTTTTAATGAGTCACCTACACGCAAATCACATTCCTGAGGTGGAAATTTATACGTGTCTAGAAAACTTGTTAATATTGGTTCCCTTTCACCAGTATATTCAAGAAAGGAAATAGCCTTGCTCTCTTCCAATAGTTCGTCTGCTGGCAGTTCTTTCAAACGGTAATACTCCCACGAAGTCGACTTCTGCTCCCTTCGATACCAATCCAACATATGTGCTAAAATAAAGTGCGCCTGTTCAATGTTGGTTCGTTCATCTTTTATTGGAGATATGCCTTTCAATAAAGCATCCATAATCGGTTGTATACGTTCTAGATGGGCAGTTATTTTATCGCCTGCATCACCATCGCCATCTTCTGGTCGGGTAATAATAGAACCTTCTTTTATAGATTTTTCTCTTATTTTTTCTAGCCATTTTTGAAGCCTTATCAGCGATTCACAATCATCTTGATTGTAGAGTTGCACGGCAGCTTTTGTTTCGTCGTCCAGTTTGTCAATGTTCCCAGTTTGAAGCAGCAACTCAAGTTGTGATTTGTAGCTTGAGAGCACTCTCAAATCCATCTTGCGTTCGTAGCCAAAGAATATCTCTAGATCCTTAATCGAGTATTTCTCCACACTTGCACGCACGGACTGCTTAACAACAGTATAAAGGTCAACGAACGTGTTTGACTTTAAAAACGTGTCTATCTCATTTTCACGTGACGCATATTTACCCATCAGCCGTTTAAAAGCGGTTACTTCATAGGGTGCGTAGTGATAAATATGGAGTGAAGGGTCTTCTTTTTTTAATTTAAAGGCAAAGTCGATAAATTGTTCAAAAATTATCTTTTCTTCCTTTTCGTTTTTCGCCCATAACGCATGGTATTTGCCTTTGTGTACATATCCAATCATGTACTCAAGGCCGTCTGGCTCAACCATACGGTCTCCCTCCAAATCTAGATAAATGTCATTTTCCGAGGGTTCAGGTAGTTTATTTAAGCCTTTGCCTTCTTCTATGTCTAGCGTCTCGTATATTGGTTTGTTCTCATTCGTTCTGCTTGTATACTGCAAACGGGCCTGTTCGCGTAACTTGTTGTAGGTCTCTTTTGCACCTTTGGTAGGAACAAAAGGCACAGGAAATTCAAGGTTTGCCAGTTTTTCAAGTGTATCAACATCATTTAGTCCGAACTCATTCATTTGAGATTTGCCCATGCCAGCAACAAAGGTCAGGTGGTCATCTTCTCTCCTTATTGAGTTGCAATTCATCCACCACCTACAGATATCACAATGGCTCACAGGTTCTGGATAGGTTTCGTATTCATTGGCTATAGCATCTTCTAAGTTTCTCTTTACCAACCTGATATATGCTGCATGTTCATCATAGCGATAACGCTCTTCACCTTCCGGTTTAATCACACCCATATACTCTGGCGTTATCCCTTGTATATCGGCTACACGTTCTGAGTAAAGCCCTATCTGTAATATGGTTCCAGCCTTGGTTTCATTTGCCAATTTGGTATCCCAAACTTCGTAAGACCAATCTCCTAGCTTGCTTGGTTTTTCAACCTTCATCAAGAAATCAGCCCAACCACTCCATTTGCCATCTTCTTTCAATCGTGCCTGATAAATCACATCTGTACCAGCTTTCATGGCCTCAATCGTTTTCTTTTCGGCATGAGCATCCTCATTGCTAATTTCAAGAACCTCCATTTCTTCATCTCTTAGTTTTTGTAGATGATTCTTTTCAAACTCCATCCCTCTCTCTTGGAGCATAATCAACACCTTGTTTGTGAATACTTGTGGATCTGCGATTTTGCCACAAGCATGTTGTTTATTGAGCTGAGTAAGGTGTTTACAGCTACTGTGCGAAGAAAGGTCTGATGGACTGTATAGAAAATGGTTGTTTTTGTATTTCATTTTAATGTTTAAATTTGGTTATTTGTTGACATGTTTATTTCCACTAAAAAGAGCATTATTGTTTTTTCATAATTGTGTCTAATGTTTTGCAGCTACCCGAAGGACGGGGCTTTCACCACAAAACTTCATTCGGTGCACTAATCTTTGTGCTTGCACAAATATGTCTGCGAAGCACGAAACTCCGCCTTTTGAGTAAGCGTTGTTATGTGTGTTTATTTTCTTTTCCATATAGTTACCTCTCCAGTTTGATGTCTATCATAATATGGTTTTATTGATCTTTCAAATTGAAATTCATTCCAATTCAAATCGTCATAACCATTTCCATATCCTCCATAAAATATAGTGTCTGGCATACCATATGAATTTTTCATCACTACCCAAGCCAATGCTCCATTACTACTTCTAAAATCAGTCCAATTAAGTCCAAAACCTGTCCCTGGTTGAATAATTGCTAATGCTTTAGCGCTTATTTTGTTTGACCAATAGAGCGCTTGATATGTTGCTACCCCTTCTCCACCAATATAAATTAAACTAAATCTCTTGGGCCCGTGATTTTCGTCAAAGTCCTCAAGTCTTTCAAACACAGCCCAATGTGCAAAAGGTTTTTTAAATGCGTCCTTATATTTATAATAGCATTTAATATCAAAGTTTGGCGGTGCTTGCATAGTCCACCCATTTGGGACAAGTTCGTCTTGACGAAGAGACCTATTTCCTAAAATTCTATATCCACGGAATGTATTCAACTGTCTTAAAAGTTCTTCTTCTCCAGTTGCATAGTCACAATAAATGAAACTTTGAAGCTCCTTAGCAAATAATTTCACTATTCCACCATCAAAACCACTTGAAGGATAATAAAAAGAGTTTTTCAACAAATCTTCTAATGGAAAATGTCCATTTAGAATTTCGTCTTCGGTTAGATTGTCAATTTTATTCATATTTTGATCTTTTATAATCACACATAACGTTTAATTTACGTAACTCATTCCTCAATACATTTGCAAATACAACTTAAAACTGTAAATAATACGCAGTAATGAGATGATTAAAAATTCATATTCTAAAAATAAGAAATAAGATTCATTAAAAGTAGCAAAAAACATCAAACATATTTTACTGCATAATGCTTTCCATTGGATACATCCTCCATTTTAAAAACCACAGAAGAGTTTCCACTCATCATAATAGGTTGTCCATTGCCATCTAATACAGCACGTAGATTAGTCAACTTATCAAAGTTGTCTTCGGCAGAGCGTATAGCATCTATATACTCGGTGATTAAGGGGTAGTTCATAGGTTTGTTATATTATAATTATTATTCTTCAAAAAACTCTGTTCCATTCTTGTCAATACGACCCCATTTACCATTTAATAGAACTTCTGCAAGCCCTTCAGAAAATGAGAATACATGATCATATTTTATAGGAACAACCTCTTTCCCTGTTTTATCTATAAAACCATTTTTCCCATCGAATTGTACTAGTGCAAGCCCTTCAGAAAATGGTTCCACATAATCATATTTAAAAGGAATAACTTCTTTACCTGTTTTATCTATAAAACCATATTGCTCATCTAATTCAACTGCTGCAAGCCCTTCAGAAAAATAACAAGCTTCACTATATAAATATACATCATATATTAATGGAATAACTACTTCCCCTGTTTTATCTGTAAAACCATATTTCCCATCTAATTCAACACCTGCAAGCCCTTCACAAAAATGACTTACCCAATCATATTTTAAAGGAATAACTACTTTACCTGTTTTATCTATAAAACCATATTTCCCATCTAATTCAACTGCTGCAAGACCTTCAGAAAATGGGAATGCATCATCATATTTTAAAGGAGTAATTTCTTTACCTGTTTTATCAACAAAACCACATTTCCCATCTAATTTAACAAGTGCAAGTCCTTCACAAAATGAGAGTGGATCAGTATATTTAAAAGGAATAACTACTTCCCCTGTTTTATTTATAAAACCCCACTTCTCATCTAATTCAACTCTTGCAAGCCCTTCAGAAAATGAGAGAGCCTTATCATATTTAAAAGGAATAACTACTTCCCCTGTTTTATCTATAAAACCCCATTTCCCATCTAATCGGACTTTTGCAAGCCCTTCAGAAAATGGTAATGCATCATCATATTTAAGAGGAATAACTACTTCCCCTGTTTTATCTATACGACCCCATTTACCATCTAATTTAACTGCTGCAAGCCCTTTAGAAAATGAGCTTGCACAATCATATTTAAAAGGA
The DNA here is from genome assembly GCA_964622945.1 of uncultured Proteiniphilum sp. GTDB lineage: Bacteria > Bacteroidota > Bacteroidia > Bacteroidales > Dysgonomonadaceae > Proteiniphilum. Next base: position 1,247 of record CAZURM010000069.1, on the reverse strand, counting down.
ATAACTACTTCCCCTGTTTTATCTATAAAACCATATTTGTCTCCTTTATAATAAGGTATAAGTAGTTGCTCTGTTTCAAACAACTCCTTTTGAGGTAAACTCATGCTAAACAATCTGTAAGAAACTTTTGATAGATTACCTTCAATTATTGCTATGTTGAATAATCCGAGTAGTTTTCTTAACTCAGAGTCTTCTGTAGCAGTGATTTCATTAATAAGCTGACATTCATCAATATCTATATAGTCCTTCTCAGACAACAGCAACCTATCTTCTGCACCATACTTCTCCAACAAATCTGGCTCTACAGCAATTGCTTTTAATGAAAGCATAATAGAGGCTATTGAGAAATCGTCGATATGTTTGTCGAAGCTATCCTCTGTACGTGAGGGATGACGAAAATCGGGACTACCCAATTCTCTTGCTTTTTGCCCTTTCATTGCTGGCACATACATTCCATCGTAATCTACGAGGGTTAGAGTTCCATCTTCACGAACAATGATGTTGTCAGGCTTCAAGTCACCATGAGCAAATGGTTGAGCAAGTAGCCACATAGATAGACGGCTAAATTGATAAGCAAGAAGTGAGAGCTGGTATTTATCATCAATGATATTGCGAATATATTTATCCAACGTTTCACCCTCTACCCAATTCATCAATACAATGGGTAGTTTCTCATCACTTGAGTTGTTAGAATCTACAAATAGCTCCTTGTTTAGGTACTTTATTGTAACTAAGAAATCAGATTGCAGCACACTTAGTTCATCAGATATTAATTGATAACTTTCAGCCCTGTTTTCCTGTTCTTTAAGGAAACATTTTACTGCATAATGCTTTCCATTGGATACATCCTCCATTTTAAAAACCACAGAAGAGTTTCCACTCATCATAATAGGTTGTCCATTGCCATCTAATACAGCACGTAGATTAGTCAACTTATCAAAGTTGTCTTCGGCAGAGCGTATAGCATCTATATACTCGGTGATTAAAGGATAGTTCATAAGTTTGTTATTTTATAATTATTCAAAATACTATATTCCATTTTTATTTATATAACCCCATTCCCCCCCATCTATTATAACTGCTGCATACCCTCCAGAAAATGATTTTGCATCATCATATTCTAAAGGAATAACTTCTTTCCCTGCTTTATCTATAAAACCATATTTCCCATCTGATTCGACTGCTGCAAACCCTTCAGAAAATGATTTTGCCCCATCATATTTAAAAGGAATAACTACTTTCCCTGT
>CAZURM010000068.1:0-9958 GCA_964622945.1 uncultured Proteiniphilum sp. | reverse complement strand
CCATCATTTTCTAAAAAAGGATTGATAGTGAAATATCCAACTCCAAAAGAAGTGAGATTCTGAAAGAAGTGTGTGCCCTGACTTGGTTCTATACGATAGTTTTCCATTCCTGATTCAACAATTACTCTAGCCTGAGAAATATGTGCCCATTTTACAGGTATTCCCAACCAAGGATCTGAAGATCCCCATCTACCGGGACCAACTAAAACATAATTGTTGTCTGAGGATATAAATTCTATGTTAAGTCTCTCTATTTCACGTGCTATAAGTGGGTTTTTTGATGCATTAAACAACTCTGTTTTAACATAAACTACATCATAAATATTATCAACAACTCCATTTCCCAAGGCATTCCTAGAAAACAATATTGTATCCTGAATATCTACCTTCTCTAAATTTTCATGCATCACTTCCCTACTGTCAACAATTGGACGTATTTGAAGGACATAAAAGGAAGCTTGCTTTTGATCCTTAATATCAACTGCAAATTCAATCTCTACCGGACGCCCCATCTCTATTTGACCCACTTTTAACAGTCTTTCTAAAACTTCAGCCAGAGGAAATATATCATGCTGAAGAATATTTGCGAAAGATATTATTTTCCTGCCACCTTCATAAAATCCATCACGAATTATCTGATCTTGTGGATCATATGTGGAAGCAACATATCTAAGTGGTCCATCTAACTCTGCTACTTTCAAACGAACTTTTAATAGATTAAAACTTTCATCTACTGAAAAATCTTTTGACACAGAGTTAAGATCAAGAGCATAAAATAGAGTTTGAGTGTCTCGCAAAGCCAGATCTATAGAACTCAATTGAAGAATATTTGATGTGTGCAATGGAGAGAAGCGCAATCCCAAATTGCCATCAACAATATATTTACCTAAACCAAAAGCCATATTGACAATACCATCTCCTGTTTTTTCATTTCCAATAGGATAGTAATTGATTGACCTAGCAACTCCTGAAATAGCCGGGTAATACAAGTTGTCATACTTAGAACCAACCACCTCCTGCATTACAATCGCCATCTTTTCTTGATCAATCAAATTTTTTGTAGCCGACATGTAAGCCTTACTATCTCTATAAAAAACTGATGCATAAACGGCTTTTATAGCATCGCTTAACAGACGTACCATTATATATTTATCGCTTACATAAGGTATCATATAAGTTGAATATATTCCTGCAAACGGCTGATACTGTGAATCTTCTAAAAGGCTTGAAGAACGTACTGCAATAGGAGATTCGATAGCTTCAAAGAAAACAAGAAAATCACTAACCAATCTTTTTGGAAGTTTTGCAGAAAGAAAGTTTTTAAGCATATCCTCATCGGAACGATCTGACATAGCTATCGGATAAAGATTATTTGTTTCCATAAATTCATCAAATATATCTGTACACAACACTACTGTCTTTGGTGTTGTAACTGGAAAATTTTGATGTTTATTTAATTCAAGGTGAGTCTTTACCATATAACCTATAAAAGCCAATCCTCTTCCTTTTCCACCAAGAGATCCTTCACCTATCCGTGCAAAATTCGAATACTGATCATATCTATCTTTCTCAAATACAGCTACAACGCCCGCATTTTTCATTCTTCGATATTGAACTATAGTTGCATAAATAAGCTCACGCGCATCAGACATGTTATCATAATCTGACACATCTATTTTCTTTAGTATCTCGGCAACGGGAAACATTGCACGGGAGTAGAAAAAACGAGAAAAATGATTGTGTGAAAGATGAAAATATAATGCATCATCTGGAATATTACGAATATTCATTTGAAGCTCCTTCAAATTCCTGATTCTAAGAATTTCATTTTTTGATTTGGGGTCAGTTATTATAAAATCACCAAATCCCAAATTATTCTTTATAGCCTTGTTAAGATCTTGCGGAAAAGTTTTAGAGTTTTTATCTATAAAAACATCTTTCTCTTCATCAATATATTGTCTGTTGCTCGACTCTGAAGAAGTGAATATTAATGGAATATCAATATCCTTTTTTCTTACCCACTCCTCAAGTTTTTTCCCTGCTAATTTATCTTTAACATCATTGATATTAAAACTCATATCACTAATAATCCCAAGCATATTGTCACCATATTGTTCATAATATGAAACAGCCTCTTCAAAATTACGTGCAAGCAAGATTTTGGGACGCCCACGCATTCTTAGCATCTTTAAATGGTCATTGAGCGCTTCCTTTGAAAACTTCTTCGACTCAGATAACACAAACTTATATAACAATGGTAGCGCTGAAGAGTAAAAACGAACCGAGTCTTCTACTAACATTATTGTTTGTACACCCACAGTTTTAACATCATGCTCTACATTCATCCTATCTTCAAGTAGCTTAATTATAGCTAGAAGAAGATCGGTGTCCCCTAACCAACTGAAAACATAATCAATGCCACTCAGATCTTCTTTACTCAATGATTGGGTTACAGCTTTCGAAAAAGGAGTTAGCAAGACAACAGGAATACGCGGACTATCTTTTTTTATCTGTTTTGCCAATTCAAACGTTTCACTACTATCCATATTTGGCATACAAATAATCAACTCATAATGGCTCTGTTTTAGTTCTGTCAGAGCCTCTTTATTGCTACTCACTTGCGTAAACCTTGGAGGGTATCTTAGACTAAGGGAAGTATATTCATTAAAAATTTGCTCATCAACACGTCCATCATCTTCTAGAATAAACATATCATACCTGGATGCAACCATAAGTATATTATAAATACGTTTATTCATTAATTTTACGAATGGAGTATCTCTAAACCTTAGCTGACTTATATCATGGGCTTTAATAATCGAATTTGAAGTTTTTAGTTTCATTTATTTCATATTTTAAAACAGGAATCAATACTTTCAGCACAAGAAAAAAACAAGTTCACAATAAATTGTCTTTAGTTAACAAAATACCCGACTTAATAATAATATGTAACTGAAATCAAATATAAATTAAAAAACTGAATCAGTATAGTTTTGTTTCATACTTTATTTAAACATAGAGTTATATAGTTTTCAAACTTTTATACTATTAAAAAAACTATAGGAATTTACTAATATGAATAATAACTGTAGCAAACTTGTATTTTAATGAATAAAAACGAAAGTGATAAGGCAGAATAGTAAATATTTTTATATATATTTACATTCCTAAAATGTAATTAAATATGAAATATAAAATTGTTTTATGCCTGATATCTATTACTGCCTCCATGAGTGTTAATGCACAGAAACTTATTATACGTGCCGACGACATTGGCATGTCGCACGCTTCTAACATAGGTGTTATAAAAAGCTTTACAGATGGGATTGCTACTTCAGCTGAGTTAATGGTGGTTACTCCTTGGCTTCCAGAAGCAGTCAAACTACTTGAAGAGCAGTCAAATATAGACGTAGGGTTACATGCAGCATTCACAAGTGAATGGGAAAACCTCAAGTGGAGACCTTTAACACATTGCCCATCTCTAACTGATGAAAATGGTTATTTTCTCCCTTTTATATTTCCAAACTCCGACTATCCCGGTCAAAGCTTGATTGAGAGGATAGATAATATTGTATTAGAGGAATTTGAATCTGAGTTTCGTGCTCAAATCGAATTAGCCATAAAGCTTGTACCTCGCATAAATCACATTAGTGGACATATGATGTGGAATATGATAAGTACTGAAATAGCAATTTCTGCAGAGCGTATAGCAAATGAATATGGACTAATTTTTGTTGATGGGAATAGCGAATTAATGCAATCCCTTAAAATAGAGCGATTCCCAATGCAATATGGATTAATGCCAGGAGAACGTGAAACTAAATTTATTGAAGCACTCGACAAGTTAGAGAGAGACAAAACCTATCTATTTATTGAACATCCGGCAGTTGGAAGTGCTGAAATGGAAGGTGTCTTCCATATAGGTTATGAAAATGTCTCAACAGATCGGCAGGAAGTATTAGATCTCTATACCAACAATAGAATACAAAATCTAATTAAAGAGAAAGGAATTGAGCTAGTAAGCTATAAACAAGTTTTTGAAGAACTTATAGATTAATAGGATTAAATACTATAATATAAAAATAAAAAATATGAGAAAGATTTCAATTTTTTTAATTACACTATTTGTCTGTACATCAGCTTTCACACAAGAAGCACTACAAAGCGGTGGATCCATTATTTCTCCAGAAATACATGAAAATAACAGAGTTACCTTCCGTCTAAATGCTCCTCAAGCAGAAAGTGTTGAAGTAAGAGGAGACTTTCTAACTGTTCAACCCTCAACAGGAGAAAACAGCAGTCTCAGAGCTGCAGCTCTTGTCAAAAACGAAAATGGAGTGTGGGAATATACAACAACCGAACCACTAGCCCCAGAACTTTATAGTTATACATTCAATGTTGATGGTATACGCATGAATGATCCATCTAACGTTTTTATGATTCGTGATGTAGCATCGGTCACAAGTGTTTTAATTATTGGTGGTGGACATGCGGACCTATATAAAGTTAATAATATACCACACGGAACAGTAGCACGCAGATGGTACGACAGTCCAACGCTTAAGGAACAACGCCGTATAACTATTTACACACCTCCCGGTTACGAAAACAGCAATGAAAACTATCCCGTGTTTTATCTGCTACATGGCTCCGGAGGAGATGAAGAGGCTTGGATCGCATTAGGTCGCACAGCACAGATTATGGATAATCTGATCTCTCAAGGCAAAGTTACTCCTATGATTGTAGTTATGCCAAACGGACATACACAAAACCCTGCTGCCCCTAACGAGACTGATCGAGATTACAGACCTGCTATGGGAGGAGGGGCACGCCAAGCTGTTGCTAGTATGGAAGATAGCTTTGGCGATATAATCACATTCGTAGAAAACAACTACCGAGTTAAAAGTGATAAAGCTAACCGTGCAGTAGCCGGATTATCCATGGGTGGGATGCATTCATCAGCTATCTCTGCTAAATATACTAACACCTTCGACTACGTTGGTATATTTTCAGCTCCTCCAATTTCAAGTTTAATGTCACGAGGTAATGAAGAAAACAATGAAGCTGTCAATACGTTTGTTGAAAGCCTAAAGATCCAACAAGCAAACGGATTCAAACTATATTGGATTGCGTGTGGAGATACCGACTTCCTCTATCAAAGCGTTATTGACAGTATGGAAAAGATGGATGAAATAGGTTTTAATTATACTTATAGAGAAAGTGACGGAGGACATATATGGAGAAACTGGAGAATTTATCTTTCAGAATTTGCGCCCATGTTATTTAAATAAACTGCTTTTATAATTAACATATATACACGTTATGATGGCGTATGAAATTAATTTCATACGCCATCATTGTGTTTAAAAATATTATTAAACAATTTATACAAATAGATTAACAATCTACAGTATTACTTATATCCAAAAAAGTAACTAACTTTGTTAGTCTTGTATAATTCAAGTTACCTAATTATCACAATTAAAAGTGTTTCATTAAAGAAAGGATTGAAATGAAAAAATCACTATTTTTCTCTTTATTACTTTTACTAATTTGTCTATCAACAGCTGTTATTTTGTTGACATCAGGTAACGATATCGATAAAACCGAATCAGAAAAACCTCAAGTACTTTCAATGACAGCGGCTGTAACAATTCCTGAAAGTATGATATTTGCCGATGAAAAAATTGAGTTTGATCGGTATGATAAGCGTGAAAGAATGGATAGGGAATTAAATAGTTTCACTTATCTACACTCAACAACGATGTTGCTCATTAAACGTGCTAACCGTATTTTCCCTATTATTGAGCCTATATTAAAAAGAGAAGGTGTCCCTGATGATATCAAATATATTGCTGTAATCGAAAGTAGTCTTGATCACAGAGCTGTATCACCTGCTCGTGCGGTTGGGTTATGGCAATTCCTTCAAACAACTGGTAGTGAGCATGGACTTGAAATAAGAACAGATGTGGATGAACGGTATCATATAGAAAAATCTACTGTTGCAGCATGTAAATATCTAAAAAATGCTTACAATAGGTGTGGCTCTTGGAGTGCTGCCGCGTTGTCTTATAATGGTGGACAGGGAAGAATTACAAGTGAACTTAGAGATCAAATGGTTGATGATGCTCTTGATCTATGGCTAGTAGAGGAGACTACCCGCTATTATTACCGTATGCTTGCCATAAAACAGATTTTTGAGCAGCCATCACAATATGGATTTATATTTAAGCCGGAAAATCTATATAAACCAATGGAATTTAAAGAGGTAACTGTTACAAATACAATTAATAATCTGGTCTCATTCGCTCAGCAAAATGGTATTACATACGCACAATTAAAAGATTTCAACTCTTGGCTCAGGACAGATAAATTAAACAATGCTTCCGGCAAAACTTATACTATTCTTATCCCTACTGAGGAAGACTTATATTACAGTAAAAACAGCGAACCTGTAGTCCATAACTCCGCTTGGGTTATCGATTGAAAATAAAATATGGCATCTGAAACAGAACTTATAAATGTATACGGCGCACGTGTACATAATCTGAAAAATATTGACGCAACAATTCCCCGAAACTCACTTACAGTTATTACAGGTTTGAGTGGTAGCGGGAAATCATCCTTGGCCTTTGATACTATATTTGCAGAAGGTCAACGACGATATATTGAAACATTCTCAGCATACGCAAGAGGTTTTCTTGGTAAACTCGAACGACCTGATGTAGATAAAATAACCGGACTTAGCCCTGTTATCTCAATAGAACAAAAAACTACAAATAAAAATCCAAGATCTACTGTTGGTACTACAACAGAAATATATGACTTTTTGCGATTATTATATGCACGTGCCGGTGAAGCATATTCATACAATACAGGAGAAAGGATGGTTAAGTACACTGATGGGCAGATTCTTGAACTTATTCTTGAAAAATATATTGGTAAAAAGATCTATATACTTGCTCCTGTGGTCCGAAATAGAAAAGGTCATTATAAGGAGCTTTTTGAACAGATTCGCAAAAAAGGCTACCTTAATGTGAGAGTTGATGGAGAGATAAGAGAGATAATCCCCGGAATGAAGGTTGACCGTTACAAGAATCATAATATTGAAATATTAATCGACAAACTTCTCGTATCTAACAAATTCGTCGATAAGCTAAAATCAAGTATCCGCACTGCCATGAAGCAGGGTGACGGGCTTATTCTTTTGCAAGATGTAATAGCCAATGAAATACGCCACTACAGTAGAAGTTTGATGTGTCCCACAACAGGACTATCGTACAGTGAGCCAGCCCCTCACAATTTTTCCTTTAACTCACCACAAGGAGCCTGTCCGCGCTGCAAAGGCATTGGTACTGTTGATCAGGTGGATATTGATAAGATAGTTCCTAATCCTGATATTAGCATTTCAGCGGGAGGAATAGTTCCACTTGGCAAAGAAAAAAGCAATATGCTTTTCTGGCAGATTACAGCAATATGCGAAAAATATGGAGTAACTCTTAAAACCCCTATCAAGAAAATTCCTGATGAGGCATTAGAGGAAATTTTGTATGGTACAAATGAACGACTGAAGATCAAAAATATTTCATTAGGAAACTCAAATTATATGGTTTCATATGAAGGGGTCACTAAATATATTGAGATGCAACAGGATGATGACGCTTCTGTAACTGCACAAAAATGGGCAGGTCAATTTATCACTACATCGGTATGTCCTGATTGTAATGGTCAGCGTTTAAACAAAGAAGCGCTTCATTTCAAAATCAACAAAAAGAATATTGCAGATCTAGCTGATATGGATATTCAAACCCTTTTTAACTGGTTCTCTGAGTCTGAAGCAGAGGTTAATGAAAAACAACGATTAATCGTAAATGAAATAAAAAAAGAGATCTTGTCACGCTTACAATTCCTTCTGGATGTAGGACTTGGATATCTATCTCTATCCCGTGCGTCAGCTTCGTTATCAGGTGGTGAAAGTCAACGTATTCGTCTTGCCACACAAATTGGCTCTCAGCTTGTTAATGTGCTCTATATTCTCGACGAACCAAGTATAGGACTTCATCAGCGCGATAACCACCGACTTATCGAATCCCTCAAGAAGTTGCGTGATACGGGTAACTCAGTAGTTGTGGTTGAGCATGATAAAGATATGATTTTATCTTCTGACTATATTGTTGATATGGGTCCCTTTGCAGGTCAAAAAGGTGGAGAGATAGTTTTTGAAGGTGTACCCGATGAAATGTTGAAAAAGAATACATTAACATCCAACTACCTAAACGGGAAGCTAGAAATTAGTACCCCCAGCAAACGACGTAAAGGTAACGGCAATCATCTTATTATAGAAAATGCATCAGGCAACAATCTTAAGAATATATCAGTTGCCTTCCCTTTGGGTACATTTATCTGTGTGACAGGTGTTTCAGGAAGTGGTAAATCAACTTTAATCAACGAGACATTACAACCAATACTGAGTCAGAAGTTTTATCGTTCACTTAAAGATCCTCTTCCATATGCTTCTATAAAAGGTGATGAACATATTGATAAAATTGTAAGTGTAAATCAGTCACCAATAGGTCGCACACCACGTTCAAATCCTGCCACTTACACTGGTGTATTTTCGGATATAAGGAATCTTTTTGCAGGTATGCCTGAAGCAAAAATTAGAGGATACAAGCCTGGCAGATTCTCATTTAATGTAAAGGGTGGAAGATGTGAAAAATGTAAGGGCAACGGATATAAAACAATAGAGATGAATTTTCTACCCGATGTGATGGTGTCATGTGAAACCTGCCATGGCAAGCGATACAACCGAGAGACACTTGAGGTAAGATTCAAAGGAAAATCTATTGCTGATGTTTTGGATATGACAATTAATGTTGCCGTAGATTTTTTCGAAAATGTTCCTTCTATACTAAATAAAATTAAAGTGCTACAAGAAGTGGGACTTGGATATATAAAGCTTGGGCAGTCGTCCACAACCCTATCTGGTGGTGAAAGTCAGCGTGTTAAACTCGCAACAGAACTATCACGCACTGACACAGGCAACACAATGTACGTTCTCGACGAACCAACTACGGGATTACATTTTGAGGATATAAGAGTGCTTTTAGGTGTTTTAAATAAACTAGTTGAAAAGGGAAATACAATAATAGTTATTGAACATAATATGGATATAATAAAATGTGCTGATTATATAATCGATCTTGGACCCGAAGGAGGCAACAGAGGAGGATATATTCTTGCAACAGGAACACCCGAAGAGATCATAAAAAACAAGAAAAGTCATACTGCTTTATATCTAAAAAAAGAATTATCATAGTAAACAAGTTGAATATAATAACGTTAAAAAAATAAATAAGCATGAACATTTAAGCAGACATTTTGTTTACTATTTGAATTCAGTTATTATTAAGAATAATTTCAAATTTAGAGCATATAAAATATGGCAAATGTAACATTCAAGGATAACCCTGTAGAAACAATCGGAGATTTGCCCGCAAAAGGTACTTTAGCTCCTGATTTCAGTTTGACAAACGGTGCGCTTTCAGAAGTTAAACTTTCAGATTATAAAGGGAAATATGTTGTAATGAATATATTTCCAAGTCTGGATACTGGCACTTGTGCAGCTTCAGTACGTCGTTTCAACAAAGAAGCTGCTTCATTAAAAAACACAGTGGTACTTGGAATATCTGCCGATTTACCATTTGCTGCAGGAAGATTTTGTTCTGCAGAAGGTATAGAAAATGTTGTTACTCTTTCAAACTTCCGCAATGAAAGTTTTGGTAAAGACTATGGTCTGTTAATGATCGACGGCCCACTCAAAGGCCTACTTGCCAGAGCGGTTGTTATTGTCAACCCGGAAGGGGAAGTAGTATATACGGAACTGGTTCCTGAGATTGCACACGAACCGGATTATCATTCTGCAATCAACTCGATAGTGTAGTTTGTTTCATGAAGA
>CAZURM010000067.1:0-10182 GCA_964622945.1 uncultured Proteiniphilum sp. | reverse complement strand
ACATCTCTACTTTTGATTTTTGCAGCAAATACACCTAGATCTCCTGCCTGAATCTCAAATTCAATAGGCTTTGGTTTACGTTCTGAATATTGCCATATCTCGAAGCCACCTCCACCCTGTAGGTTTAGCGCAATCGCTGCACGTCTTTTTTGAGGTTTACCTCCTGTATAAGGTAACATAAGCTCTGCTACCTTATCATCTTCAAGGATACGAATATTCATATTGAAGACGTCAATATAGTACTTCCATGCTTCTACAAAATTTTCGACGCCAATGCCAATTTGTTGAATTCCAGATATGATATAGTTCTCTTTCATTATTATTTCCTTTATGAGGATTTCATTTATGTTGTACTGATTTTTCTTACAAGTCTTCTTGACAAACCCGGTAGGAAGCGTTTTATATAAACCATGGCTAACTCCTTCCCGCCAACCAACACTTCGGGTTTGCGGTTGTTTATTGCTTTTACTACCTTCTTTGCTGCCTTTTCTGCTGATATTCCGCTATCTTGTCCTTCATCCATTTTAGCATGCTTACTACCGTCGGCTTCTAAAGCATTATAGGAGATATTTGTTTTTACACGTCCCGGGCATACAATTACAACACGAATGTTATCGTTGTAATATTCAGCATGCACTGTTTCAAAGAAACCATAAATAGCAAATTTTGATGATGCATATGCTGAACGGAGAGGGAACCCAAATTTGCCTGATATACTACTGGTTACAGCTATTGTGCCTCCTCCATTTTTAATCATTTCAGGCATTAATAGCTTAGTAATTTTTACAGGAGCGAAGAAATTAACGACCATTATTTTTTCTTCAACATTAGATGAGGTGTCAAGAGTTTTGGAGCGTTGACTGATTCCGGCATTTAGAAATACAGTGTCTATTTTTCCATATACTGCAATTGCTTTGTTGGTAAGCTCATCTATATTTTCAAGATCTGTGAGATCGTATGGCAGAATATGACATTGTGCACCTAGGTTGACACATTTACTCTGTACTTCTTGAAGCTTGTTGACTCGTGTTGCAGTAAGGATTAGATTGGCTTTTTCTTTTGCGAATAGATAAGCACAAGCTTCACCTATTCCTGATGAAGCTCCTGTTATCCATATTGTTTTATTGTTCAGCATTATATTTATTCTGTTCAATAATCAATTTTCAGTTTTAGATTATTTAATCCCTATATTATAAACTTTATACTTTATACGAAACAAATTTCATTGCTGGTTAGTCCTCCAAAACTTCGTTCCATATTTTGGTGCGAAAATCAGTAATGTAGTGGGGTGAACAATCTTCTACGTTACTTACATTTTTGGTTGTATAAATCATCTGCTCAAGGAAGTATGGAGAACGGTTTGAGCCTTCACCTAGATTAATCAGAACAGTTTCACCATCCTTGATTTTATTCTTCCTGAGAGCTATGAAGAAACCTGCCATGCAAACTGCAGAAGCTGGTCCTAGTATGACTTTCTTTTCGTATGCCATAAGCTTACCAACAGATAGTAGTTTACTTTCGCGCATTCTTAGAAAGCTTCCGCCCGTTTTATGTACAAGCTTAGCAAGTAATGGATATGATGCAGGATTGCCCGTTGCTAATGTTGGTACATCTGTCTTAGGATTTTCAAATATTGGATAATCATTTTCAAATCCATCAGGAAATCCGGCTTCTTCAGCCTTCTCCCAAGCCTGTACCATAGGATCGCAACCGTCGCTCTGCACAAGTAGTAGTCGTGGATTATTAATTTCTGGGTATATCTCTTTTATTTCGCGTATACCTTTGTCAATGGCAATTGGTCCTGTACCACCACTTATTGCTTGTATATAAACATCAGGAAATTTTTCCATTTGTCGTATCCACTCGAACACCATAGTCTTTTTGGCTTCAATACGTATTGGATCGATATTTCCAGTTGACATGGGGATGTTGTGGATTTTTGCGTAGCCGGCGGCTATCTCTTTTGCTTTAGCATAATCTCCTAACACTTTGAAAACTTGTTGTCCGTATGAACTTATTGTTGCTTCTGAGGCCTTTAGTGTATCTTCGGGCATAAAAACAGAACAGTTTACGTCTGCCATGGATAAATACTTTGCATATGCTGTTGCAGAATTACCAGTTGAAGCAATACAGTATTGGTTGATTCCAATCTCTTTGAATAAACTGGCTGCAAGTGAAGCAGCTATATCTTTAAAAGTACCTGTTCCACGATTTAGATCGTTACGATAAACATGTACGTTGATATTTAAACCGAAATTATCTCTTGCAAAATCCTCAAGAAAAGTCCATTTCTCTACAGGTATTGCACCTTCGCCAAGAGATATTATATGTCTTCTGCGTAGTAGAGGAAGATAAGGGAAATAGTGCCAGAAGCTACTTGCCTCACGTTTCATAATACGTGGCAATCTCTGATATCTTCTGTTGTATGATACTTCCGAATGTTTACTGCCACACTCTGGACATTGTTGGTTTTGATCGAACCATGTCCAGAAGTTGGGTGTTTCGTAACCGCATTGTGTACAAGTTAATCTATACTTTTGCTGAACTTTTACTCGTAGCATCTTAATTTAATTTTTTATTCGATTGACATCGACTTCATCTCATCAGATTTGTATTTTCCTGATTCGAGATTTTCTTTAATAATTTTAAAAACAGCAATTGTTTCTTCTACTTCTTTTTGAGTATGAGAGGCTGTGGGGATTAGCCTGAGCATGAGTACATCTTTTGGTACAACAGGGTAGGCCACTATTGAACAGAATATACCATGATTCTCACGAAGGTCAACTACTATGTTAGTTCCTTCAGCAACGTTGCCTTTTACATAGACAGGTGTTACGGGCGACTCAGTATTACCAATATTAAAACCTTCGGCAATTAATCCTTCTTGAAGCATTTTAGCTACCTTCCAAAGATTTTCTTTATGTTCCTTTTGTGATTGTAAAATATCTAGACGTTTCATGGCGCCTATTACCATTGGCATAGGAAGTGACTTGGCAAAGATCTGAGACCTCATGTTGTATTTGAGCGAATCGATGATTGCTTTGTCTGATGCTACAAAAGCTCCTATTCCTGCCATAGATTTGGCAAAAGTGGCAAAATAAATATCTACCTCATCCATTAGTCCGAAATGCTCACTTGCTCCAGCACCTGTTTCACCCATTGTGCCAAATCCATGTGCATCATCAATCATTATTCTGAAGTTGTATTTTTCTCTGAGCTTAACAATACCTGGAAGGTTGCCAAGTCCGCCTGACATCCCAAAAACACCTTCAGTTACTAATAAAATACCACCACCGGTTTCTTCAGCTTTACGTGTAGCAAATCCAAGCATTTTTCCACAACGTTCCATATCGTTGTGTGGATAAACAAAGCTTTTACCACCCTTAGCTTTATGAAGGAATATACCATCCATTATACAGGCGTGAGACTCTGAGTCGTAGACTATTACGTCGTTCCTTGAAACAAGTGAGTCCAAAATTGAAACCATACCTTGGTAACCATAATTAAGAAGATAAGCGGCTTCTTTTTTTTCGAATTTAGCAAGACGTTCTTCCAGCTCCTTATGATATTTTGTTTGCCCTGACATCATTCTGGCACCCATTGGGTAAGCCATACCCCAATCTGCGGCTGCTTTAGCGTCAACTTCACGTACTTCAGGGTGATTGGCTAAACCAAGATAGTTGTTTAAACTCCAGGTTATAACTTCTTTTCCATGAAATTTCATTCTGGGGCCAATTTCGCCCTCTAATTCTGGAAACATAAAATAGCCTTCTGCTTTTTTACGATACTGCTCAAGTGGGCCTTCTACGTTCTTGAGTCTATCAAAAATATCAGTCATATTTGTTTTTGTATAAGATGTTATTGATTTTCCTCTAAATAAAATTACTTACCTATATGTTATTTATCTTTTATTTCAATAAATTCTGCATCTTCTGCTTCAGTTGATTCAAAAGATTTTTTTTGATACTCTATAATACGAGTTGCTTGTGTTTCGGGTTGTTTATGTTGTTCGGGTTGTTGCCTTTGATGCCTGTAATAAGTTGTTGACCCTCTAGATCTTTTGGCTCTTGTGAAAATATATAGCACCCTTTTTAACAGGTATATAATTATAATGAATATGAAAAGTTTGTATAAACCCATAAATGTTATAAAATACTAGAATGAATGGTAAAGATACAATGAATCTATTGAACCTGTCCAATTTGTTTTAATTATTTAACGCTTCTGTCAGTAATGGATAAAGTGAAAATAGAAATTATTATATATGCTGTTATCACCAAGGCTAAGCCCGAAATACCCCATAGTGCAATAAATATAATAAAAATAACAATAAGCAATAGTTGCCTTTCGTTACCTTTGAGTTTAATTTTTTTTAATTTTAGAGAAAACATAGGTATTTCAGAAATCATCAACCAAGAAAATATAAATATTAAAAGAATTGTAATATACAAAAAGGTCTCGCTCATAAGATTCATTTTGTTCAAGCTGTAACAGTAGCTTATCCAGAATAGACCGTTTGCTGGAGTAGGTAATCCAAAAAAAGATGAAGATTGTCGCTCATCAAGGTTGAATTTGGCCAGTCTGTATGCAGAAAACATTGGTATTATGAAAGCTAGGTATGGCACATAATAGCTTATTGTTGACGAAAAATTGTTAAGTGAAAAATAATTGCTTATCAAAACATACAAAGCAGCTGCAGGTGCCACACCAAAACTCACAACATCAGCCAGAGAATCAAGCTCTTTGCCAATAGATGAATATGCTTTTAGTAGTCGTGCCGCCATACCATCAAGAAAATCAAACACAGCCGCAACAGCTACCCATATTACTACTCCTCTAAAATCATTATTGAAAGCCATAGTTATAGCAATACAACCAGAGAAGAGGTTAAGAAGTGTAAGCATATTGGGAATATGTTTTTTCATGGTTTTTCCTCTTTTATTAAACGGGCAAGAAAAGTGTCATTCGATCGAACTTCTTCTCCAATACTTACCAATATTTCACTATTTAATGGTAGATAAATGTCCATTCGTGATCCAAGTTTAATAAATCCTAAAGGCGATCCTATATGAACTTCTTCTCCTTCATTTACGTATGTTACTATTCTACGGGCTATCGCTCCAGCTATTTGCTTCGTAAGAATTGTTCCATGATTTGGTGTTTCAATCAATATATTAGTGTGTTCGTTTTCTGTGCTAGATTTTGGTAGATAAGCAGCATAAAAATTGCCAAGAACATGCGAAAAGTGAGTCACTTTTCCTGATACAGGAATCCAATTTGAATGTGCATCGAAGAATGTCATAAAAATAGATATCTGTATACGTTCTTCATCAAAAAAATCTTTTACAAAAACTTTTTCAATAGCAACAATTCTTCCATCTGTAGGTGCATTTACTAAACCATGCAGGTCTCCTTTATAGACTCGATCAGGCCTCTTATAAAAGTTTACTGACATGGCAAACAGTATAAGTGATAGACTTAAAATAATTACAGAAAAAAGTGTATTTGGCAGAAAATAAAATATTATCACATTTATAACTAACAAACAGATAAGTATCCTAATAAGTGGCTTTCTACCTTCTTTATGAATTTTCATGTGGCTAATCTATGTTAAAATGTTGACGCTGAAATGTTGAATCAATATTGATTATGCTCGGCATATTATCAAGCAGGTTATCACTCTTATCTTCGATTTCTTTGCGGTAATTTTCAGGAATGTGTTCTTCCCAAAAATCTTTGTTAAGATATGGTACTATAGCAGGTACAACTATTTCGACACGTTCAAAGAAAAATGACTCCCCTCGGATATTAGTTGTTATTATGTTTTCACTTTTATCGAACATTAGTATTAGGTTTAGAATAATACTTAAACCAATCATCATAGTGGCTACGGATACAACACTACCTAATATTCTGTTTAGGAAACTAAGGAAGATAATATCTACAAATTTCTGAATAATTGTTCCTATGAGTGATACGACTACAGCAATAAGTCCAAAAGATATAACAAATGATAATACTCTTGCAAAATTAGGAGATATATCTAGTAAACGGTTAATTTCAGGTAGAATTGTTGCAGCCAGTTTTCCTCCAAATACTGCTGCGATCACGATTACAGCAAGTCCTACTAGTTGCATAATAACACCTTTTCTGTAACCTTTCATCAAGGCTATTAACAGAAAAATAAGGATAGTTAAATCAAACCAGTTCATATTAAAATTATAATGTTGTGTTTTGGGCAACTATTTGTTCTTCGAGAAAAATTGAAGCTTGCTTAGCAAAAATATCTGGAGAATCAGTTGTAAAGTAACTAACAGTGCCTCCTTTCGTACATTTAGCATCAACCTCAGGATGTCTTATAAGATAATTTTTAAGACTATTTGCAACAATATCTCCTTGTGAGATTATTTTTATATTTTCAGGAAGAAATCTATTAATCATTTCAATTAAAAGCGGATAATGTGTACAACCTAGTATTATTGTATCTATTTCCTGGTCTTTGTTCAAAAGCCTCTTGACATGTTGTTTAACGAAATAGGTAGCGCCTGGTTTGTTGTATTCTCTGTTTTCGATAAGTGGGACCCACATAGGGCATGCTTCCCCAGTGACTACCATTTGTGGATGTAATTTGGCAATCTCTATCTCATATGAATTAGAGTCAATAGTGCCCTCTGTTCCCATTATACCTATATGACCTGTACTTGAAAGTTGTCCAGCATATTCAACTGTTGGACGAATAACTCCAAGAACTCGTTTGTCAGGGTCAATTTGTGGCAGATTAGTTTGTTGTATGGTTCGAAGAGCTTTTGCTGAGGCTGTATTACAAGCCAAAATAATAAGATGGCAGCCTTTATTAAAAAACCATTTTACAGCTTCTAATGTAAATTCATATACACGATCAAATGATCGGTTTCCATATGGCGCACGTGCATTATCACCAAGATAAATATAGTCGTAATTGGGTAAGATTGATTTTATCCCTGATAAAACCGTAAGACCTCCGTAGCCGGAATCAAATATTCCGATTGCGCCTGCTTTATCGGGATTTGACATTTTCACTTATTGAATACCTAGCTTCTGTTTCACATAAGGATTAGCATCTTCTGAAAGAGGAGTAACAAAAACTATACCTTGGTTAGATAAATCGTAGATGACAGTATAATTTCGCTCAATACCTACCAGTCGGATCGCTTCGCTAATTTTTTGTTTTAATGGCTCTAGTTTTTCTTTTTCCTGATATTCAATATCTTGTTGAGCCATTTCTGTAAACTCCTGCATTCTATTTTCCAGCTCAGTCAATTCCTGCATTCTGCGCAATTTAATGTTTTCTGCAAGAGAAGATTGATAAGTGATAAAATCAGAATATTTTTTATTGTATTCACTTTGCATCAGTTGCAATTCATTTTCATAGCCTTCACTTAAAAGGATAAGTTGCCTTGTAGCTTGCTCTCTTTCAGGAAAATTTTCAAGGATATCATCTGAGTTTATATATCCTATCTTTATTTGTTGAATATTTTGTGATTGATCAAAATTTTGAGAATACGCTCTTACTGATATCACCATAATAATCAGATAAAGAGTAAAAAGCTTAAATTTTTTCATAACCATATTTTTATGAGATGAATATACTTTCTTACAAGGTTTTCTTTACTTCAATTTCCTCATAAGCTTCAATAATATCACCCACTTTTATATCGTTGAAATTATATATTGTGACACCACACTCATATCCTGAGGTGACTTCTCTTACATCATCCTTAAATCGTTTTAAAGAATCTAACTCACCCGTAAATACAACAATACCGTCACGTATTAGACGAATTCGACTTGAACGTTTTATTTTTCCGTCACGAACCATAGAACCTGCAACTGTACCTACTTTAGAAACTTTGAAAACTTCAAGAACTTCCACATTACCAATAATCTCTTCTTTAATATCAGGTGAAAGCATTCCTTCCATCGCGGCGGTAACTTCTTCGATAGCATCGTAAATAATGGAATATAAACGAATATCTACACCATCTTTTTCAGCTTCCTTACGTGCATTTAGTGAAGGTCTTACTTGGAATCCAATAATGATTGCTTCTGATGCAGCTGCTAGTGTTATATCTGATTCGGATATCTGTCCCACGGCTTTGTGAATAACATTTACCTGAATTTCATCAGTTGAAAGTTGAATTAATGAATCGGAGAGTGCTTCAACTGAGCCATCTACGTCACCTTTGACAATAATGTTTAGTTGCTGGAAGTTTCCTATGGCAATTCTTCTACCTATATCGTCAAGGGTAAGCATTTTTTGTGTACGCATCGACTGTTCGCGTTGTAACTGTTCTCTTCGATTAGCAATTGAACGTGCTTCCTGCTCTGTTTCCATTACATTAAATGTGTCACCTGCCTGAGGAGCTCCATTAAGCCCAAGAATAAGTACTGGTTCTGCTGGTCCTGCTTTATCTATTCGTTGATTACGTTCGTTAAACATTGCTTTAATACGTCCGAAATAAGAACCTGCGATTACAATATCACCTTGTTTTAAGGTGCCATTCTCTACCAAAATAGTTGCTATATAGCCACGTCCTTTATCAAGCTCTGATTCAATAATTGAACCTGAAGCATTACGATTTGGGTTTGCCTTAAGGTCGAGCAAATCTGCCTCTAGGAGTACTTTTTCTAGAAGTTCACGAATTCCGGTACCTTTCTTTGCTGAAATATCTTGTGATTGGTATTTACCTCCCCAATCTTCAACAAGATAATTCATTTCGGCTAGTTTCTCTTTAATTTTTTCCGGGTTAGCTCCTGGTTTATCTACTTTGTTAATAGCAAAAACTATTGGAACACCTGCTGCTCCTGCATGGTTTATTGCTTCGACTGTTTGAGGCATAACGTTGTCGTCAGCCGCTATTATAATAATTGCTACGTCAGTAACTTTTGCTCCACGCGCACGCATAGCAGTAAAGGCTTCATGCCCGGGAGTATCAAGGAAAGTAATTTTTTTACCATCTGATAATTGTACGTTATAGGCACCTATATGTTGTGTTATGCCACCTGCCTCTCCTGCGATAACGTTTGTACTTCTAATATTATCTAGGAGTGAGGTTTTTCCGTGATCCACGTGTCCCATTACAGTTACAATTGGAGAACGGGGAATTAAATCTTTGGGATCGTCTTCTTCTTCTGCTATTGCCTCAATGAGATCAGCACTAACATATTCTGTTTTAAAACCATACTCATCTACAACAAGATTTATTATTTCTGCATCTAGACGTTGGTTTATTGCAACCATAACGCCAAGACTCATACATGTAGAAATTACATCTGTAACTGGTACATCCATCATATTTGCGAGGTCATTGGCAGTTACAAATTCAGTAAGTTGCAATACGCGACTCTCTCTTTCTTGTTGCTTGAGTTCTTCTCTTTGTCTTGATGCACTGGCCTCTCGTTTTTCTCTACGATATTTTGCACCGCCTCTTTTACCTCTCTTCTCGGTAAGTCGTGCTAGTGTCTCTTTTATCTGCCTTTGTACATCTTCTTCACTTACCTCCGTTTTCACAGGTTTTCTTAGTGTAGATATTCTCTTGGTTCTGGCTCCTTGATTATACGAACCTGGTTTGTCAATATTAACTTTACTTGAACGTATTCTTTTACGTTTTTTCTTTTTGCTGTCTTCTGTAGACTCTACATTACTTGGGTGTTTCTTTTTTTCGTCAATAGCTTCCTTTTTTAGAAGTTTAACTTTTTCCTCTTTCAGTTTTTTACTGTCAAGGTTTTTTTGTTCGCGCTCCAAACGCTCTTTTTTTCGTTGAGCTCTAGATTTTTTTGGAGGGCGTGTGCGATCGTTTATCGCACTTAAGTCTATAGATCCCTTAACTACGATGTTTGACTCCAGCTTGTTTTTATGAAGTCGGAATACTTTTTCTGATCTGGAGCCTTCAGATTTTGGTTTGCTATCCTCTGGTTTGGTCTCCAGCTCATCTTTTAAATTCTCATCAATCAGCTGTTCTGATTTTTTGACAGCTTGTACTTCAACTGTTTTTACGTTCACTTTTTTTTCTTCCTTAGTATAGATTTTTTGATCTTTTATTGTTTCAGTTTTTGATGTTGTTATTGATTCAGAATCTTTTTTACTGTCTACATCGGATTTTGATATTGCATTTTTATCAACTCCTTCTACTGAGACAATCA
>CAZURM010000066.1:0-10411 GCA_964622945.1 uncultured Proteiniphilum sp. | reverse complement strand
TCTCAAGTGACACATAGGGTGCAAAGTGGTCTTTATCCCATTTGATACTTCTGTGAGCTCCACCTTCATAAATGAGCACCATGTCGCGCACGGTCAAATCTTGTTTTGATGATTTACACGATTGAATCAAAAAACCTGCTATAAATAACAGTAAAGTCAGAGTTAGTTTGCTTGTAATTCTAAACATGTTATTGATTTTAACTATTCATTTATTTTTTACATCTATCGTTATTTTGAGCGTTCAATTACGAATTCACAAAACTTGTGATAAAGCTCATTGTCTTTGTTATTAGTTGATTTTGAAAGGTTGTATAAGGCTGTCCCTCCTTGATAATATGCAATTCTTTTATTTTCCCAAATCCCGTAATCTTTAAATGCTTTCATATAATTTCCAAGTCTATAACCCCAATTATTACGACTGACCAAGGCTCGTTCATCAAATTCAATTTCCATATCCATGTTGTGTTCTATTGCTTTTTCACACGCTCTATTGAGTAAGGAGATAGGTCTTGTTTCGTTAAAAAAATAGTTCGGTTGAAAGAAAGCGTAGTTAAAGTCGAGTTCTTTCCATTCAAAAGCTCCATCGGCATAGTGGTAAGGAATCCAAGTAAAACTATATTTAAAACTATTTAGGTAGGATGAAATTTCTGCTAAAATATCTCTTGAATTAGTAGCATTTTCAGGTATCCAATAAAAGCCTGCTAGTTCTAGGTTCTCATAGTCCCTTTCACTGAATTTTTGTCTTGTATAATCTATATACCATTTTACGGCATCAATTCTATCACTAGAATTCGAAAAGTCTAGCATTACGACCTTATTACTAAGAGTTCCCCAGGATTTTTGAGTTTTAATGGGTTCAGGAATTCCAATTACAACTTTTCTCTTTTCTGGAGGCTCACCTAGGCGCTTTTTCGCACTTGCTATTGATTTATTTAATGCTCCCAAACAATATTTAGATTGAAAAAAATGATCAACTAGTTTTTTCCAATCGTATTGATTGGTGGGAGTATCCCTATATCCAGAAGCAAAGCCTTTTCTCCCATCGTGAATTTCCAAAAATAAGAAAGAATCAAACAGCCAATGTTCTTTGCCTAATGTATCAACATAGGTAACATATGGCTTTACGAGCTCCTCATTCCATTGGTATTCTCGATGTGCTCCTCCGGAATAAAGAAGAACCATATCATTGTTTTCTAAAAGTTTAGATCTCTTTTTTTCTCTTTCATAGAAAGAATCCACTTTTTCCTCTTCTTCTTTAGGAGGTAGGGTAGAGTCACTGACATCTTCTTGGCTCTTTGAACAAGCGACAAAAGTAAAAAAAACGGAGAATAGTAATAAAAAATTGCGCGCTAATTTTCTCATTTTTTGTTTAAAAGAAAGTAGTTTGATTAACTGTGTACTATACTATTAAAATTAAGTTTTATATTGTATGTTGCTTATTTATCTGGTGTACATTGCTAAGTTTTTTATTTTGGTCGCTCAACTACAAACTTACAAAACCTATGATAAAGCTCTTTGTCTTCACTATCAACCGACTTTGAAAGATTGTATATTGTTTTATCTCCTTGATAATATGCAATTTTCCTGTTTTCCCATATTCCATAATCCTTGAATGCTTTCATATAGTCTTTTAGTCGATACCCCCAACCATTTTTAGCTAATGCACGATCGTCGAACTCTATTTCCATGTCCATATCATATTTTATTGCGTCTTCACATGCTTTGTTGAGAAGTGAAATTGGTCTCGCATCGTTAAAAAAATAGTTAGGCTGATAATAGGTATAATTAAATGATAACTGTTTCCATTCGAACGCTCCATCTGAACCATGGTAAGGTATCCATACAAAACCATACATTAATTCGTTTAGATAGGAAGAAAGATCTGCTAAAATAGCTCTTGTATTTGTAGCTTCCTCGGCAATCCAATAAAACCCTGCCAACTCAAGGTTATTATAGTTCATTTCACTAAATCTCTTTCTTGTATAGTCTATATACCATTTTGCTGCATCAATTCTGTCATTTGATTTTGAAAAATCTAATATTACTCCATTTCTAAGACTTCCCCAATCTTTCTGAGTTTTTATGGGTTCAGGGATTCCAATTACTATCTTTCTTTTTTCTGTAGGATTCCCAATGCGTTTTTTAGCACTTTCTATTGATCTATTTAATGCTCCTATACAATATCGGGATTGAAAAAAATGATCAATAAGCTTCCCCCATTCTAGCTGATTAGCTGGAACTGGAGTATACCCTGTAGCAAATGTTTTTCCTTCTCCATTATGGATTTCCAAAAACAGGAAGGAATCGAACATCCAATGCTCTTTTCCTGATTCGTCAACATAAGTAACGTATGGTTCTACATGCTCTTCGTCCCATTGATAGTATCGATGTGCACCTCCAGAGTAGAGAAGAACCATGTCATTGTTCTCTAAAAGTTTAGTTCTTCTTTTCTCTTTATCATAGAAAGAGTCTGCTTTATCTTCCTCCTCTTTTGGAGGTGGAATAAAATTTTTATCTTTTACTTCACTTTTAGAACAAGCAATAGAAATAAAAAGTATAGCGGATAGGAGTAAAGAATTGATTTGGAATTCTCTCACTGTTGGTTTTTTTTTTAAAATAGTGTGGATTTATGTGCACTTTATCATAATAAACAAACATCATATTGCAAATGGATTACTTTTTTCAGTGTACATGGTTGAATCGATATGTATTTATTTATTTGGTCGCTCTATTACAAATTTGCAGAACTTGTGATAAAGCTCTTTTTCTTCTTGAATAGTAGATTTCGAAAGTTTATATAAGGTTGTTCCACCTTGATAATAAGCTATTCTTTTATTTTCCCAAATTCCATATTCTTTAAAAGCATTCATATAGTTCTCTAATCTATATCCCCAGCCATGTTTTGCTAAAGCGCGATCGTCAAACTCTATTTCCATATCCATGTCATACTTAATAGCATTGTCGCAAGCATCTTTTAGTCTTGAAATAGGTCTATCTTCACTAAAAAAATAGTTGGGTTGATAGTAAGCATAATTAAACTTCATCTGTTTCCACTCAAATGCTCCAGGAGCATTATAGTAGGGTATCCAGATAAAACTATATTTTAAATTATTCAGATAAGCAGAAATAAGTGGTGTAATGCTTCTCGATCCTCCATAGGCAGCTTCATGAATCCAATAAAATCCTGCTAGCTCTATATTTTTATAATTAAAAATGTTGAATTTTGTTCTCACATAATCTATATACCATTTTACTGCATCTACTTTATCTTTATCTTTCGAAAAGTTAAGCATAAATCCAGTTTCAATACTTCCCCAATCTCTTTGATTACTTATTGGTTCAGGAATTCCAATAACAACTTTCCTTTTTTCAGTGGGTTCACCAATACGCTTTATAGCGTTTTCTATAGATTTATCTAGCGCACCTAAACGATGTTGAGGCTGGAAATAGTGATTAACTAGTTTCTTCCAATCTTCTTTGTTTGCAGGTGTTTCTGTATATCCTGTGGCAAATGATTTACCTTCACCATTGTGGATTTCTAAAAACAGGAAAGAATCGAACATCCAGTGCTCTTTGCCCGTTTCATCTACATAAGTAACATATGGCTCAATAAGTTCTTCGTTCCAATCGTAACTTCGATGTGCTCCTCCAGCATAAAGAAGGACCATATCATTGTTTTCTAAAATTTCAGTCCTTTTTTTCTCCTTTTCATAGAAACTATCGGTTTTATTGTTATTAACTTCATCTTTAGAACAAGATGTGAAAAATGTGGTCGTTGTCAGTAATAAGAAAAAATAAATCATTCTTTTTTTCATTAAGCATATAAAAAATCCAAATGATGTGGAAACATTAGTTTCCACATCATTTGGATAAAATAAAATTAAAATGTTATAAATCAAAAGCCCAAAGAGTTATTTCAGAAATTGAAATATTTGTCAATGGAGGAGAGTCTCTCCAATTTTGCCTGTTAATAATACGCAGATATCTTACGTGAGGACTATCAATCGCTTTGAAATGAATGTTGTCTCCTTCAGCAAAATCATCTAGTGTCAAGTGTGAATTGTCACGTTCGTATAGCAATGTCCACTCGGACCAGTCTCCACTCGCTGGTGGTTCACCTGGCTTCATATATCCCCACAACTCCCATACACGCGGACAAGTATGTGTGAAAGCCCAATACAAATGAAGTCGTAGCTGTTTTAAATGATAATGATCTCCAATATCAAAAGTAAAAGAACTAGTGGTCCAGTAGTTTTGATACCCAATTGTGGCATAAGTTTCTGGAACAGTCATATAACGATTATTCCATAATGTCTCCATTGGATCTCCTCCTGGTTTTGAATCATTTTCTAAGTTGTTTGCTTTAAATTTAGATTTATCGATTAAGAAAGACTCAATATTTGATGCCTCAATTGTATAGGTAATGTCATCATAAATATTATTGACAGTAATCTCGTATGGTTGTGTTAAGTCTATTATTAGAACAGTATCCTGTGTACTAACAAGTTTTGCTCTTTTAGATACATTCAATGTTACTTTTACTTCAGTCAAATCTTCTAAATTTTCGAATTCCAAGTAAATTATTCGGTCTTTATCTGAAATCATTGCTTCCGAAATAGCATCCCCATCTTCGGCTATAACCGATTTAAAAGGGGTCATTACAGGATTGAGCGGAATTGATTCATCAAACTCGGCTTTTTCATTACATGCCGAAAACATAAATCCAAACCCAATCACAAAGCATATAAGTAGATATAATTTGTTTTGCATAATATAATTTTTTTAATAATTACCACCAAGGGTTTTGTACTAAGTTTTGACTCTTTTCTATTTCAACTTCAGGAATTGGGAAAAGGTAATACGCTTTATCAAATACACGAGTTTCAAAAGCTGTCCTTTTATAAAAATCGGTAGATGAGAAATTGTTAGATGCTGCATCTCCAGCATTAACATCCATACCCCACATACGTCCTCCATCACCCCATTTACGATTGTCCGATTCGCCACCGCTGTCTGGGGTATGTGCTAACCATCTTCTACGAGATGTAAAGTAGCGGTCTCCTTCCATACATAACTCTATCTGTCTCTCTCTCAAGATAAATTCACGTTGTAAGTCTTTATTTCCTGTAATTTCAGGATTGGTTACAAAAACGCTTGGCACTCCTGCTCTCTCTCTAATCATGTCCCAGTATTTTCTAATATCTTGGTGTCCTGGATTATATTCGTTCAATGCTTCAACATAGTTTAATAATACTTCTGCATAACGTACAAAGATTTTCAAGATATCTTGGTTATATACACGGTCATACATGTTTGCTTGTGGGTCTACCCTTTTGTAGGCGAGATATCCTGTTGGTGAAAAGAAGGTATAGGAACCAGATTGTCGAGAAACTCCTCCATAATAAAGTTCTGCCCTTCCATAACCATCTTTTTGTCCTTCAGAATTGAAGAAGTTACGTTTATCAATGTCATCTGGAATTTGAGGAATAATTCGTCTATTATAAAGTATAGATGCATAAAAGCGAGGCTCTCGATTAGCATACATATTCCAATCTCCTTCCCAATGTCCCCAAGCTTCAGATTTACGAATGTCTCCAATCATCTGTTTCCGTCCTTCTTCAGAAGTCACATTTCTATTGTTGGGATTCCAGTTATTATTAGGCTTCGTGGAAAATCCTTTTTCGACATATCCTGATTTTGGGTCGTCTATTGTTCTTCCATTTTCCATTAAAAATGCATCCACAAGACGCTGAGTAGGACCCATACCACCCAATGTTTTTGGACCAGGTGTTGTATGAATCATCCATGCTTCCGCATTTCCAAGATCTGAAATAGAGGCAAAAATGATTTCACTATTCCATTTCTTTAGTTGAACATCTACAACTGATTTATATGGATTAAATTCACCATCTCCATCTTGGCTGTTTTTATACAAGCGAAGATTAGCTTCGGGATTATTCTCGGAAATTTTAATTACTTCAAGGCTTGCCTCTGCAGCTCTTTTCCACTTGTTTTCATCGTAAGTTGTGTTTGCTAAAGGTGTTCCATCGGGATTTACAAAATTAGCGTACTCCGCATTGCCATTCCATTGTGGACTAGCTGCAAAAGTAAGGACTTGCGACTTAACAGTTCTGCAAATTATTTTATTAGGCTTTCCCAAGTTCTCTCTTTTATCTTGCCAATGAAGAGGGAGATCTTTTTCAGCCTCATCCATCATTTCACAAATATACTCAACACATTCATCAAAGGGAGCTCGCATCAATGCTCCATAGTCTGTATCACTAGGCATTTGTTCTTTGATTAACACTACGGGACCATATTGACGGATTAATAACCAATAGTAATATCCTCTAAGGAATTTTACTTCTGCTTTGTACTGTGTTTTCAAGTCATTGCTTAGTTGAGCAGATCTGTCCACGTTATTTTCAAATACTAATGAAGCCCTAATAGCACGATAAAAGATGCCGTACTTATTGTAGTAGCCACTTGAGGGACTCCAATTGCCAAAGTTAAGATCAGGGGTGTTGTAAACAGGCCATGGAATATTCGCTTCATCAGCTACTCCTACCCAAGGGGACGCATGTTCTAGTCGATCAATAGGAATAGCTGCATAAACATTAGCGAGATACCCCTCCACCTGTTTTCTATCACTCCAGACCATTTCGTCTGTTTTCATGTCATCTGGTTGCTTATCCAAAAAATCAGAGCACCCAGCCATTATTGCTACAAGCAAAAGAATATTTAATATTTTAATTTTCATTTTTTTTCTGTTTAAAAAGTTGTTCTTAAGCCAAAGTTGAATTTTCTTGGAAGTGGATATCTGTTTCCGTTAGCAGAACCTGTTTCAGGATCCCACATATCCCAGTCTGAAAATAGAGCCACATTGTTAGCTAATAAATAGATGCGCAATGCTTCTAATCCTAAGAATGAAATACTCTTTTTGGGAAGGCTGTATCCAAATTCAACATCATTCAATCTCAACAGATTTCCACTATATTTTGTTCTTGTAGAGGACAACCAATTGTTGGTAGATATACCATTTGATAAACGTGGATAAAAAGCATCAGGATTTGGGTCTTCGACAGTCCATCTATCCAAGGCTTTTTTAAATATATTTCCTTTACCTACTCCTTCTCGGAAGGGAATAAATGTAGATCCGCCCAAACTGTAAGTTACATTTGCTTGACCACGGAAGAATACACCTAAATCAAATCCATTCCACATGAATTGCATTCCGAAACCATAAATAATCTCAGGAATATTTGAATATCCGATTGCAACTTCATCATCCATATCAATCACTCCATCCTCATTTATATCTTTGTACTTTACATCGCCAGGACGTACAGCTCCAAACTTCTGTTCTGGACTCTCATCAATCTCTTCTTGGCTTTCAAACAAACCTAGAGCGATTAATCCAAATTGCTGTCCGTAACGATTGCCAGTACGCATACGATGTTCATATTCGCGCTGTGGTTCATCCATCTCTGTAATTTTGTTACGGGTATAAGAGAAGTTTCCGTATAATTTATAGTCAAATTTATTAATACGCTGATTTAGCTCAATTGTGGTTTCAATTCCTTTATTTATCATAACTCCCATATTGGCGAAAGGTTGCTGATTTAGACCAGCAATCGCGGGTAATGATCTGCGTTGAATTAAGATGTCCGATCTTTTTTCATGAAACACATCAAAATCAATAGTTAAAGCATCAAACAACCTCACATCAAATCCGATATCCTTTTTAAGTCCTGTCTCCCATGTTAAATCTTGAATACCTGTTTGAGCTTCACCTACACCGCCTATATATGTTCGGTCGTAACCAAATGCATAACCACCCAATCCGCCTCCCCAAGTTGAAAGGTAACCATATCTCTGATTTGAGGGAAGTGATTCAGAACCAACTAATCCTATCGACCCTCTCAACTTCAACATATTTATTGCGTCCACACCCCAGAAAGATTCATTGGAAATGAGATATCCAAAAGCACCTGCAGGGAAAAGACCGAAGCGATTATCTTTTGGGAAATTTTCTGACCCATTATAACCGAGGTTAAACTCTGCAAAATAGGTGTCCTTAAATGCATATGTTCCTCTCAAAGCTACACCCTGTTTTCTATAAGGAAGTGCTAAAATTGAAGAACCCGCTGAACTGTTAATATAATCTCTTTGATAGTACATTAACATACCACCAACTCTATGTTTTTCATCAAACACTTGGTCGTAGTTGAGCTGTAACTTACTTTCAATAGCTCTTGTTGATGTAGAGAAGGTACTATAACCGAGGAATTCCTGTCCCTTATTCACTTCTTTAGCGATAATATCTCCTGTTTCATCATCTACACCCGCAACAGAATAGGTTGTTGAGAGTTTACGACGTTGTTGAGTAGTATTGTTGTAGTTGTCAAAAGAGAAGAAACCTTTGAAATTTAAACCAGGCAATAAGAAGGAGAGATCTTGATTCAAAATAATCTGACTCATTATCTGCGTTCTATATCGTGTGTTGTAGCCTGAACCTAATAATCGTTCAAGAGGATTCAATTCTCCAATTTGACTTGGAGCACCCCAACCCCACTCAACAGTTCCATCCTCTTTCCTTCCAATAGGAAGACGAACAGGATTTGAAAGAGGTGTTGAAAGGTAAGCCCAATAAAAAAGCTCTTCTGCGGGACTTCCGAAATATGTATTGTATAGTGTTCTAGTTCCTACACCAGGCTCATGCATTTCTGTAAGATTTGCACCAATTTCAAGATTAACAACGGTAGATTTAGTAAGAGAAACATCAACGTTAGACCTGAAATTATATCGCTTTACATCAAGGTTAGATGAATAATCATTTAACCCATAATCTTTCAGGTTTCCGAGATCTCTATGAAAACCTGCATTGATAAAATAACGTGCTCTTTCACCTCCTCCTCTGATACTAATGTTAGCATTTGTATTGTTCGACCATTTTTTAAATATTTCATCAAACCAATTTACATTTGGATATATGAAACGGTTTACACCTCTCTCAACATAATCAATATACTGTTCAGTGTAGTTTTCCTTACCAAAAGCTTCATTATAAAGGCGGGCATAATCCGGACCATCAATAAACTCGGGCATATTGGTTAAATGTGAGATTCCATGTTCAAGTTTGACATCGATTACAGGTTTTTGAGCAATTCCTTTTTTCGTAGTAACTATAACCACACCATTGGCAGCTCTAACACCATATACTGCTGTTGCTGAGGCATCTTTCAATATGGATATTGACTCAACTTCATCAATATTAAGATTAGACATATCTCTTTCTACTCCATCTACTAATATAAGGGGCTCTTTATTAGAGCCAAAAGATGAAATACCTCTAATCCAAAATGATGCGTTGTCATATCCAGGCTCCCCTGAACGTTGAACAATTGTAGCACCAGCCACCCTTCCCGATAGGGCTGAAACTAGGGAACGCTGTGGTGCAACTACAGAACTAGTTTCAACAGTAGATATGGCACCTACTACGCTAGCTTTTCGTTGAGATCCCATCCCTACTACGACAGCTTCTTCAAGCAAAGTTGATGCTTCTCTGAGCGTAACATCAATAGCCAGCCTGTTTCCTACCGTTACTTTTTGCTCATCAAAACCAATGTAGGAAAATACAAGTACATCTCCTTTTTTTGCATCAATAACGTAGTAGCCATCAATGTCAGTAACTACCCCTTTTGAGGTTCCTTCAATCATGATGTTTGCTCCTGGGAGCCCTTGCCCCTCAGAGTCAATTACTTTTCCTCTAATCTGCAAGGATTCATCTTGATAAACTTCATGGTTCTTTTCATTATTGTTTGCACTTGCCGGTATATTGCTACATAGGGTCAAGAGCAATAACAACAATGATAGTTTAAATAAACTTCTTTTCATTTTTTCATTTTTTTGTTAGTCAATTAAATAGCAAAGTTTGTATCTAAGTAAACTTGATAAATTAAAGTTATGTCATATTATTATTTTTATTTTACGAATAAAGTAAAGGGATTTAGGTGCTCAAACGATTCTGTTATTGTGAAAATCCATCTTCAAAAGCCCTATTAATTAAAAACCCACACGTCGGGGTTAGTAAATATTGTAAAAGTATTGGGTGAAACTCTCTGCAAAGCAACATAAAAACAGTCTTCTCTCCTGTATCCCTGAGTTTTAAATCTATAACCAACAACATTCTTAATATTTGTAATAGACAAAGTAACGTAAATATTTCGTATTATAAGCGTGTTTTGTGAAATTTTTTAGATAGAGTTGCGTTTTTTTACTAAGGGATATTTTAAAATTTATTATTTACTACTATGGAGCCTTATCTTCTCCAATGTCTTCCAACACTGATACAATCCTCTCGGCACATGGAAACATCCTTTCCATTTTCCCCCTTTCAGGTCAAACAGCA
>CAZURM010000065.1:8272-10500 GCA_964622945.1 uncultured Proteiniphilum sp. | reverse complement strand
GAGAAGTTATATCTATAAACAATTGGACTATTGAAAACACTCATCTAATCGATGATTATGCATATCTTCCTGATATAGATGAAAAGATTATCGAACAAGATGAACCTCAAATACTAAATAAGATAAACCTTCTTGAAAAGACCATAAATCTATTCAAGCTGAAACCGGGAAATACTAATCCCAACTAAGTATTACTTTACCACATAGTCCACTATCCATCACTTCAAATCCCTTTTTATAATCATTAATACTAAACCTATGAGATATAACAGGTGAAAGATCAAGACCAAAAATCAGCATCTGCTCCATTTGATACCAAGTCTCCCACATTTCACGACCATAAATACCTTTAAGAGTAAGTGCCTTGAAGATAATCTTATTCCAGTCGACAGTAGTTGAATTAGGAAGTATTCCTAACATTGATATTTTTGATCCATTATACATATTATCAATCATTTCTCTAAATCCTGCAGGAGAGCCTGACATTTCTAGCCCTACATCAAAGCCTCTCATACCTAGTTTCTTTACTGCTTGAGCCACAGTTTCCCCCTTTGAAGGATTTACAGTTAGTGTCGCTCCCATTTTTTTAGCTATATTCAACCTGTATTCACTTAAATCACTAACTACTATGTAGCGTGCACCTGCAAATCTACAAATAGCGGTAGCCATGCTTCCAATTAAGCCTACCCCTGTTATAAGAACATCTTCTGCAATTAAGGGGAAAGAAAGAGCTGTATGTGTTGCATTTCCAAATGGGTCCATTATAGAAGCTATCTCATCCGATATCCGATCATCTAGTTTTACAACATTAGTTGCAGGTAATGAAAGATATTCAGCAAATGCACCATCTCTATTAACACCAACTCCAATTGTGTTTTCACAAACATGCAATTTACCACGTCTACAATTGCGACAATCACCACAAGCAATATGACCTTCTCCGGTTACTCTGTCACCTACTTTCAAATTTTTTACACCACTCCCCATATCTACAATCTCACCCATATATTCATGTCCAATGGTTATAGGAATTCTAATAGTCTCTTTAGACCAATCATCCCATCTATAGATATGAAGATCTGTACCACAAATAGATGTTTTCTTGATTTTTATTAATACATCATTCACTCCATAAGAAGGCATAGGCACTTCTTCCATCCAAATTCCTTTTTCAGGGTATAATTTAACTAGTGCTTTCATATTATTCAAAAATTAATCATCTTTAACTTCTCATTTAAGTTAACTCGTTTGTATTATAACCACATAAACAGTCAACCAATCACATTAAGCTTATCACCTATTTTAATAAATGCTTCAATTGCTTTATCAAGATGTTCTTTTTTATGCCCTGCTGACAACTGAACACGTATGCGGGCTTCTCCTTTAGGTACAACTGGATAATAAAACCCTGACACAAAAATATCTTCAACAAGCAACTCTTCAGCAAAACGCTGTGACAGTTTTGCATCGTAGAGCATAACTGCACAAATTGCAGATTGTGTTGGCTTAATATCAAAGTTAGCCTCCTGAAGCTTCGATATAAAGTATTCCACATTCTCATGTAGTTTATCTTGAAGATGATTTGTTTCTTCTAGCATATTAAAAGCCTCAATTCCAGATGCAACTACCATTGGAGGAATTGAGTTTGAAAACAGATAAGGGCGTGAATGCTGTCTCAACATATCAATAATTTCTTTTCTACCTGTGGTAAACCCACCAATTGCTCCTCCAAAAGCTTTCCCAAGTGTTCCAGTAATTATATCAACATCCCCCATTACATTATACAATTCAGTTACACCTCTACCAGTTTTTCCCACAACTCCTGCAGAATGACTTTCATCAACCATAACCAAAGCTTCATACTCTTCTGCAAGCTTTAAAATTTTATCTAAAGGAGCCTGATTACCATCCATTGAAAATACTCCATCAGTAACAATTATTTTAAAACGTTGCGATTGAGCCTCTATTAATTTCTTTTCAAGATCTACAATATCTGCATTAGCATATCGATATCTCTTAGCTTTACACAAACGTACTCCATCTATTATTGACGCATGATTTAATGAATCTGAAATAATAGCATCTTCATCTGTAAATAGTGGCTCAAATAATCCACCGTTAGCGTCAAAACAAGATGCATAAAGAATTGTATCTTCAGTATGAAAGAATTTACTAATTGTAGATTCCAGTTCTTTATGATAGTCCTGTGTACCACAAATAAAACGTAC
>CAZURM010000065.1:6068-8172 GCA_964622945.1 uncultured Proteiniphilum sp. | reverse complement strand
TTATCATAACTCTTTTGAGCTCGATTCAGATGATTGTTGATATCAGTTAGAGAATTAACAAAATTGACAAACTTATCATAAAGCGCAGAGCCTCTTTCTGCTATTTCTAATGCATTACGATTCTGATATTCTCGTTTCCATAAATCAGCAATCAATTTCAAGGCAGCTATAAGGTTAGTTGGACTAATCAACAAAATATTCTTATCATAAGCATATTGCCAAAGATTTTCATTATGCTGCAATGCAAGCATATAAGCCGGTTCATTAGGTACAAACATCATTACAAAATCTAATGTAGCAGCATAGTCCTGATAATTTTTGACGCTCAACTCATCAACATGCTTTTTAATAGATCGTAAGTGTTCCCTTATAAATTGTTTCTGTTCATCAGAATCATCAGTCCCTACATAGTTTGAATAAGCCGTCAGCGACACTTTTGAATCTATAATAACCTTTCTATTATCAGGATATGAGATAATTACATCAGGTCTCATTCTGGCCTCATCACCACCTATAATTATATTGCCATCTTCATCTTTGAGGTATTCCTGCGTAATATATTCACGCCCTTTAACTAATCCTGATCCTTCAAGAATATTTTCTAAAATCAACTCCCCCCAGTCACCTTGAATTTTAGAGTTTCCCTTAAGAGCCATGGTCAGATTATTGGCATCTTTGCTCAAACGATCATTCAGTTCTCTTAAATTTTTCAGTTCCTGACCAAGAGAAAATCGCTCTCGTGCTTCATTGAAATATACATCCTCGACTTTCTTTCTGAACGAATCAATATTTTCACCAAAAGGTTTTAGAATAGAATCTAGATTAATTCTATTAATATTAGTGAATTTTTCACTCTTCTCTTCAAGTATTCTTGAAGCAATGTTCTCAAATTCAATATTAAAGCGCTTGTGCAATTCTGATATTTCATCCTTCTGTGTTTCAAGTTTTTCCAATAATGAGTTATTATCAGCAATAGCTGAAACGTATAAGTTATTCGCTTCATTATACTTTTCAACCATTATTTTCATTTCTTGCCTACTACGATCAACTTCATTATACATATCTGAAAGTCTCTCATTTGAAACAAGTAACTCTGTTCTTAGTGAAATATTTTTTTCAGATAAATCATTAAAGACCTCTTTGGATACAGTCTTTGTTTTTGTTAGTAATGAAGTTACTATCCATGCAAATATTCCACCTAAAACGAATCCAATTATCAGATAATAATATTCCATATAATCTAATGATTCAAAACATTTCTATAAATTTCCAGTTGTTGTTTGCATTTGTCAGAATTGGCACTCCTGTTATTATATGCTTTTGTTGAAACTTCCTCAGCGAAAAATCTGTTTTTAAAAAAAGTACTAATTGCATTTGCACACATAACAGGATCTCCTGATTGAAAATAATAAACAGTTTCTTTATGTATTCCCAGCTCAGGCATAGCGCCAGCAAATGAAGCTGCCGTAGGAGTACCGATATGTATTGCTTCATCAAGAGCCATACAATATGATTCCACAAATGAAGGAATAACTGCAACATTGGCTGTGCGTAAGTTGTTTGCAATTTCTTCTGCATTAATAGGTCCTATCCAATTAATATTATTTTCAACTCCTAAAACTGATATTTTCCTTTTAATCCAATTATAATAACCATAGCCTAATATACCTTGCCTGCCTGTACTACCTGCAACATTGAGTTTTACAGAAGGAAACTCTTTTTTCAGTATGGCAATGGCATCAATTAAAACATGCAACCCCTTATATGAGACTATTGATGAAAAAGTTGTAAAAATTGAATAAGGTTTACAATTATCGAGATTCCATTTTTCAGAATTCACAAACTCATCTCTAAGTAACATCTTAGTTTCAAACAACTTGGCTTCTTTATTAATATTTCTCACATGATTCCTAACCCAATCTGATTGAGTAGTTATGAAAAAGTGACTCTTAATAATCTCTTTTTCAAATTGGCCCCATTTTTTAAAATTTATTTTTTGTCTTATTATTGAATCTGAGGATTTAATTAATTCTCTTAGCCCATTAGTTGCAACAATTTCTTTTAATGTCAATCCAGAATAAAAATACTTATGTATCTCAGATTT
>CAZURM010000065.1:0-5968 GCA_964622945.1 uncultured Proteiniphilum sp. | reverse complement strand
TTAATAAGCTCTGTTGCCATAGAGTAAGACCAAGTACCCGTAGCATCAGGCTTTTTATCAGTAAAATACACTGACCCCATCCAAAGAATTCTTATCTTTTTACTCATTGGCATTCAATAGTTTATATTCAATAATATAAATGTTTACTTTATATTTTTCAACACATGACCCATCTTTTTTTTCTTTGTTTCCATATAAAAATGATTGTACTGGTTTGGTGTAACCTCCAGAGGTACATTCTCAACTACTTTAAGACCGTATGATTCAAGCCCTATTCTCTTTTTAGGATTATTAGTCATTAATCGCATATTTCTAATATCAAGACTTCTTAAAATCTGTGCTCCAACTCCATAATCTCTTTCATCTGCTTGATAGCCGAGATGTAAATTAGCGTCAACAGTATCAAAGCCTTGTTCTTGTAGTTTATATGCTTCAGCTTTAGCCATAAGACCAATTCCACGACCTTCCTGATTAAGATAAACAAGTACACCTTTACCTTCTTTTTCTATAAGTTCCAATGCTTTATGCAGCTGCTCACCACATTCACACCTCATAGAACCGAAGATATCACCGGTCATACATGATGAATGCATACGTACAAGAATTGAATCACTAGCACTCCATTCTCCCTTTATAAGTGCTACATGTTCCTGCCCCGTAGCTGTTTGAAGAAACGGAATCATCTTAAATTCGCCATACTCTGTTGGAAGAAATACAGACTCACCTCGTTCAATAAGTGATTCAGTTTTAAGTCGATATTTAATAAGATCAGCTACGGAAACAATCTTCATATCAAACTTCTTAGCCATCTCCATAAGCTCTGGAAGACGGGCCATTGAACCATCTTCATTCTTGATTTCTGCGAGTGCACCTGCAGGATACAAACCCGCTAGACGGGCAAAATCTATTGTGGCCTCTGTGTGACCTGCACGTCGCAAAACACCTTTAGTCTGGGCTCTTAACGGAAAGATGTGACCTGGTCGCCCAAAGTCTTCAGGAGCAGTTTCCTTACGTGTAATAGCCAGAATTGTTTGTGCTCTGTCGTATGCAGAAATACCTGTAGTACATCCATGCGTCAACAGATCTATTGAAACGGTAAAAGGTGTAGCATGAATCGACGTGTTTTGCATAACCATCATAGGAAGTTCCAACTCATCAGCCCTCTCCTTTGTAAGAGGAGCACAAATTAATCCTCTTGCATGTGTCTCCAAAAAATTCACTTTATCGGGAGTAATACACTCGGCAGCGATAATTAAATCACCTTCATTTTCTCTATCCTCATCGTCAACCACAATTATAAAATTACCCTTTCGAATCTCTTCTATGGCTTCCTCAATTGTGTCCAATTTAATATCTTCTTGCATATCATTTATCATTAATGCTGTTTATTATCATATTCAATTCACTATTTAACCGTAGAATAGTTTGCAAGTCTTTTTTAATCCTTAACTCAAACGGTACGGAAAGCAGTCTTAAAATAACTCCTGCAGGAAAAAAATACATACTTATTTTAGCAGGTATTGTGGCTGCTTTGAAAACACGTAAGTTACTTATTAAAATTGGAAACTCTTCTGCTTTTAGCAACACATTTGGTATTGTAGAGTTTGAAATTTTATTCAGAATCGTGTCTAATTTTGTTTTTATCGCAAAGAGTTCTTTATCATATGTTGTATCCATCCAGTATTCTTGGTAAGTCAATAATTTATGATTTACCATAAAGGAATCAATGTCTCCCGACAACTGATTCAATGAGCTTGCAATCTCATCATATATAGGATGTTCAATTATAACACTTTTAACAGGGTATTTCTTTTTTTCTCGAATAAAAAACAATCTTTTAAATATAGTCGAATATGTATCCATATTTAATATTACGGAGTCGTTCATTGCCTTATATGTGATGAAAACTCCAATAGGAAGCAGAACAAAAGAGCTAAACCACATACCAAACCAATGTACCCACACACCATCGCGAGTCATTTTGTAGCCAATATTATCTACTATATAATAAATTATGAATAGGAATACTGATATAACTATCGGAGTGCCTAACCCTCCTTTTCTAACAATTGATCCCAAAGGTGCACCAATAAAAAAGAATATAAGACAGGTGAAAGATATTGTAAATTTTCTATGCCATTCCACCCAATGTCTGTTTATTGTTCTTTGGGTAGTTGTCTTATTCAACGATCTGAAAAGAAATTCATTGCTATTATTGTCAGCCTTCATCATTGCATTCTGTAAAATAGTTGATTGATCTGTTAATTCTTTAGACAGAAATAAAGTGTCAGGAGAAGGGACAATTATATTAAGGTTTGGGGGAGAATTTATTATTGAGTCTTTCTGATCACTAGGATAACTGTTTCTAAATGAGAGGTATGAATAGTTTTTCATCAAATTTCTATCTACAATATTCACACTATCCATTATTAGTTTCATCGAATCAATTGATACAGTCAATTCCGATAAGTTCTTTGACACATAATTACTAGTGGAACTTCCTTCGATAACATCTTCACCCAATCGTAAGAAATTTGCATCATAAGGTATAAGCATGGTTTTTGTATTGAAATTCTCCCTTGAGTATGGCACAAAATCCTGTTCGTATCTTGTAGTTGTTCTCTGATTAGTGTTTTGAAACTGCTGTCCATTGTGCATTGTAAATATTAACATTGTTTTGTCTTCCGACATACTCATTTCTGCTGAGTCGCAAACAATAACTCTCATATTGTTAAATCCACTTGCAATATCATAAATCATCACATCGTAAAGCATGCCTGTTTTCTGATCTTTACGTTCGACGTACAGATTATAGCCATCAATATCTTTATAGAAAACCTGTTCAGGTATATCAAGCTCCGGTGATGCCTGCCTAATTGATATCAAAAGAGAGTAAAACTTTGTTTGTACTACAGGAAGTGCATTATTTTGGAAGAAGAAAGCACCAATGCTTATACATAATACAAGTATAATTAGGGGTTTCATTATCTTTAACAATGGAATACCTGCCGATTTTATTGCTAACAACTCTAGACTTTCTCCAAGATTGCCAAAAACCATCAAAGATGCCAACAAAAGTGATAACGGAAGTGCAAGAGGAATTAAGTTTAGTGCTGCATATAAAAACATTTCTCCAAGTACACTCAAGCCAAGCCCCTTACCAACCATATCCTCTATATATTTCCATAAAAATTGCATTAACACCAAAAACAGGCATATTGCAAATGTCATAAGAAATATTGGGATGAAAGTTTTTAAAATATATCTATATAACCTTTTGATATGGAAATGTTTACCCATTGATAAGATAAAATGTGGCTTGTTTAATTATTCGGCAAAGATAATAAAAACGAATGGAATTCTATACTCCAAGTCTTCTCTTCATTACTTCAATTTGTGATTCCCACAAGGTGATAGCATCACTCTTTTCATTTAACTCCGCAAAATCCACTATTTCCAGTGTCATATCACCAGACAATTCAAGCTTTCTAAGTCTAAACTCGAAATATACAGTTTCATCATCGTCAAGCCATCTGTAGCGAATGCAGACTTGTGGTTTACTTTGAATAATCTCTGCTTGGCTTTGGTTTTTCCCCCATGTAAAGGTATAAATAGATTCGGTTTCATCCATTGTTACATCTTCAGCAAACCATTCTGAAAGACCGTCGATTTGACTAATCATGCGCCACAAGCTACTCTGCGTAGCGTTACCCATGAGAAACTCGATATGGAATTTTTCTTGTAACATGAATCATTTTAATAATTGAGACACAATATACAATAAATTTCTTTTTTATTCTCAATAATGAACTAATAATAATTATTGTAGCATATTTAAACTAATAAAAAATGATTCATTTTTGAAGTACTATTTTAATTTGAAAAAATTAAACTTCATTTTCATGAATTGGAAAATACTCCACGAATGCTTCTATTGCTTCATAAGATGCAAGTCCTAATTTCCAGTATAAATCTGCTGTAGCTCGATTTCGATCCTCTGAACGTTGCCAGAACAACCTCTCATCATCTCCAAGAAATGGAGCTCCTTCCATTTGTGACTGATGTTGTAAGATTGCATTTCTTTTCTGTCGCAGTTCTTCAGGAGATAATGGTACAGCCATCTCAATATGGTCTATTTCCCACTCCATCCATGCTCCTCTATACATCCAAACCCTACAATCTTTGTACCAATCTTCCTCTTTTAGAATATCAATTGCAGCAAACACAGCATCCAAGCACACTTTATGAGTGCCATGTGGATCGGCCAGATCACCTGCAACATATATCTGATGAGGTTTAATAGTTTTAATGAAGTCTTTTATAATATATACATCCTTTTCAGAAATAGGCTCTTTTTTAACAGTTCCTGTTTCATAAAACGGAAGATCCAGAAAGTGAACGTTTTCTTCAGGAAGACCTACATATCTATCTGCAGAGCGAGCCTCTTCTCTGCGAATTCTGGACTTAATAAACAGAATATCAGAAGTGTCTAGGTCATCTTTCTTTTTATCTTGCAGAAGAAACTTTCGTATTTTTTCATACCTATGCAGAAGTACTTTATTATCCGAATCAAATTTCTTACATAAACTCCTCAATACTGATATATAACGTATGACCTCCTCATCACCTACTGCAATATTTCCTGAGGTTTGATATGCAACATGCACTTCATGCCCCTGATTTACAAGTCTTTGAAATGTACCGCCCATAGAAATAACATCATCATCAGGGTGAGGACTAAATATTATTACTTTCTTGGGGTATGGTTTAGCTCTTTCTGGTCGATGAGTATCATCAGCATCGGGCTTTCCACCTGGCCATCCTGTTATTGTATGCTGCAGATCGTTAAATATTTTAATGTTTACATTATAAGCTGAGCCGTATAATGTAATTAGTTCACTTAAACCATTATCGTTATAATCTTTATTTGTAAGTTTTAATATTGGTTTATCTACAACTCCACAAAGCCATACTATTGCTCTACGTATTAACTTACTATCCCACTCACAATTTGTAACTAACCAAGGACTGCTGATACGTGTAAGTTCAGATGCTGCAGCCAAATCAACATATACTACAGCTTGAGTATGTGTCTGTAATACAGAGCCTGGAACAAGATCAGTTACCGCACCCTCAACAATATCTTTTATACTTTCTGATTTTTGTTCACCCCATGCAACAAGAGTTATTTTTTTTGCTGAAAGCATATCATAAAGTCCCATTGTAATTGCGCTTACAGGCACTTTATCAAGTGATCCAAAATTTCTAGATATATCAGACCTTGAGTCGCCGTCAAGCATCACTAACCTTGTTTGTGAATGCAATCCACTACCAGGCATATTAAAACCTACATTTCCCTTGGTTCCCAATCCCAGTAAAAGATAATCTAACCCGCCTCTTTTATTAAGTTTATTTTCAAATGCTTCGCAGGTCTCCGCTATAAGATCCTTTTCTATAGAGGCATTCGGGGAAAAAATATTCTGTGGATCAATATCAATTTGGTCTAAAAACAGATCTTTTAGCATCTGTAAATTACTATATAAAAAATCCGTAACAGGATAAAACTCATAAGTATTAAAAACTGTAACATTCTTAAAACTCAGGCCCTCATCTTTATGTAGTCTGACCAATTCTTCATAAACAGGGACTGGAGATACTCCGCCACTTATTCCAAGAACAAATGGTTTACCCTCTTTCTCTTTTTGCACCATGTCTTTAGCAATATCATTAGCTATCTTTTTTGCAGCTCTTTCAGTCTTTTCATATATTGCTAGCGGTAGCTTTTCGAAGCGTGCCAGATTATATTCTTCGAAATCATTCTCTGGTCTATAATATTTTTTAGGTACACGTTCAAGAGTAATTTGTGAACTTAAATCTAATCTCATAATATTTTTTGATTTTTAAATGTTGTCATTGCTATTTATAACCATCTCATTTCTCTTATAAATATTCTTGGTAACCTTACCAT
>CAZURM010000064.1:0-10955 GCA_964622945.1 uncultured Proteiniphilum sp. | reverse complement strand
AAGAGATTCATCCCGATAATTATCGTCCGGTAGTTTTTAAAGATATGTCGAACGATGAGATTTTTATATCACGCTCCACAGTTAATGCAAAAGAAACTATTGAAATAGATGGTATTATATATCCATTAGTAAAGCTTGAAATTACTAGTTCTTCACATCCTTTCTATACTGGGAAACAAAAACTGGTAGATACAGCGGGACGTGTTGATAAGTTTATGAGTCGTTACGGAAATCGTAATAAGAAAAAATAAGAACTAGGAACTGATGTTAAACAAAATAACGGTAGCTTTTAGAAAGGCTACCGTTATTTGTTTAATGCGATATAAGTATGATTTTAAAGCAAAATTTTCTTATTTTTGTCATCAAATCTGATTTTATCAATAATAAATTGGGGAAAACCATCGTATAAAAGTTAATATAACTACTCAATGAAAAGAAAAGAATATGTAATATTGCTTTTAATTATCCTATTTTTTTCTAATCAGGCAAACGCTCAAGAAATACTGAATAGGAATGCAAAAGTGAGTCTTTTAACTGCCTCTTCTTGGCATGGAGCTGTTTATTCGCTCTTTGGTCATACAGCTATATATGTACAAGACGATTCGATTGGTGTAGATGCAGTTTTTAATTATGGATATTTTGATCCCACACAGCCCAATTTTATATACAATTTTGTAAGAGGAAAAACAGACTATGTTTTAGGAGTAACTACTTTTGAAGAATTTCTTAGTGAGTACAGGTATAAAGGTCAGGAGGTTATTAAACAAACTCTAGATCTTTCTACTATTGAGAAACAACTACTTTACGATGCCTTGTATAAAAATGCTCTTCCTGAAAACAGGGGCTATAGGTATAACTATTTTTATGATAACTGTGCAACTCGTCCCAGGGATATGATTGAAAAATATTTGCGCTATGCAATACAGTATCCTGTAACTCCAGAAGATCAATCTTATCGCGACTTAGTGCATGAATGTGTGAATGATTATCCTTGGATTGAATTTGGGATAGATTTGTTAATTGGTAGTGAAGCTGATCGAATTATCGATGCTAGAGAGAAAATGTTTATACCATCTTACTTAAAAAACTCTTTCGAAAGTACAGTATTACAGATAAATGACACCTCTAATTATTTACTTGTAAGTAATTCTGATGTTGTTTTAGAGTTAAATAGCGAACGAAATAGTCCCAAGAAT
The DNA here is from genome assembly GCA_964622945.1 of uncultured Proteiniphilum sp. Classification (GTDB taxonomy): domain Bacteria; phylum Bacteroidota; class Bacteroidia; order Bacteroidales; family Dysgonomonadaceae; genus Proteiniphilum. The sequence continues at coordinate 9,759 of CAZURM010000064.1, read as the reverse complement.
ACTTTTTTTCTTTCACCTATTGTGACCTCAATAATACTGTTAATCTTCACTCTTTTAGTTTGTCTTATTCAGGAAGTTAAGTTAAATAAATCAATCCTTCCAAAAATATTTGACACCATACTTTTTGGAATTGTCGGCTTAGCGGGAACAATTGTATTAGTACTTATGTATTTTTCAGAACATCCAGCAACGAATCCTAACTGGAATTTTGTATGGATTAATATTTTTGCACTTATTGCGGCAATATTATTTTGGATAAAACCTGCTAAGGATATCGTTTATATCTATCATTTCATTAACTTTGTAGTCCTAACTCTTTTTTTATTATTCTGGTGGTTCATACCTCAGCAATTGCACGTCTCAACGATATTTTTTTCACTAAGTTTATGGGGGAGATCCGGTACAAATCTACTTATGCAGAGAAAAAAGAGGCGAGTAAATAGTCGTTTAACATCAAGTAGATATATGAAAGCAGGTTGGGGACAATAGAAAAAGTAAAAAAAGACGAATTATAGTAAATGCTTAGATTAACAACTTCAATAGTCGCTTTTATTTCGATGTTAGCGGTTTATGCACAAAACCCTTCTAGTGAAGTACCTAAATTAGTTGTAGGTATAACAATAGATCAACTAAGGGGAGATTATCTTGAATTGTTCAAAAACACTTTTGGCAACAAAGGGTTTAACAGATTAATGAACGATGGACTTGTATATAATAATGTGAATTATAATTTCCCCAATCTCGACAAAGCTTCAACAATAACATCAATTTTTACTGGATCTAATCCATCGTATCATGGAATAATAGCAGAAAACAAGTATACGCTGAATACTAACATTGAGATTTCTTCTTTTCATGATGATAACTATCTAGGCAATTTCACAACAGAAAAAATGTCGCCACTTCCTATAAAAGTTTCTACAATTGCTGATGAACTTAAAATAGCATCAGGTGGTCAATCTGATATATTTGCCTTTGCACCTGATGCATCGCAAGCATTGGCTTCAGGGGGACATGCTGCTAGTGGTGCATACTGGATAGAGAATGAAGATGCTAAGTGGGCTACTACAACATTTTATAAAACCAGCCAGCCAGTAGTAGATCAGTTTAATCGTAGCCAGCAATCCTTGACATATACAATAAACAGTCTTTCATGGAAACCTGCTCTACCTATTGAAAACTACGATGCTTTTCCTTACACTAAGAATAAGTTTAATTTCCAACATTTTTTTGGCAACAACAATAAGGATAATGTAAAGAGATTTAAAGAATCGCCATACGTAAATAAAGAAGTTAATGATATGGCAATAAGAGTTATTGAATCAAACTCTCTTGGAACCAGAATAAATCCTGATTTTTTAGCAGTGACCTTCTATGCAGGGAATTTTTCGGAAGCTCTTGATAAAAACTACTCAATTGAGATTCAGGATACGTATTACAGATTAGATCAAGAATTGGCAAGACTTTTAGATAAAATAGATGAATTAATTGGATTAGATAATTCATTAATTTTTGTTGTTTCAACGGGTTATTTTAATGATCAAGAGGTTATTCCTGAAGAAATGGTTACTTCAGGAGGCTCTTTTTATCCTGATAGAACTCAAGCGCTATTAAATATGTATCTTATGGCTCTTTACGGAAGGGAACAGTGGATAAAAAAATATTATAATGAGCAGTTTTTCTTTGATAGAGAGTTAATTGAAGATAAAAAAATTAATTTTATAGAGTTTCAACAAAAAGCTGCTGAATTCTTAGTGCAATCAGCAGGTGTTCAAGATGTTATTACATCATATAGTATGTTACATGGTGCTTATAATCAAACTGTTCAATATTATAGAAATGGTTATTATAAAGGTATATCTGGAGATCTTTTTTTAGAATTGCAACCTGGTTGGCAGGTGATTGAACAAGGAGGAGTGGATCATAAAACAATAAGAAATAATGCTGTAATTGCTCCTGCAATATTTTTTGGAAAGAACATTAAACCTCAGAAAATAAATCGCACTATTGAAGTTACTGAAATTGCTCCCAGTATATCACATAGGTTGCGTATACGTGCACCAAACGCAGCTAAAAATGATATTCTAAAAGAACTTTTTTAGGGTTATAGTAACATAACCATCAGATAATAAAAAAACAACATGTAATTATGGGATTCAACGATATAATATCAAAAATATTTGGCAATAAAGCACAACGTGACTTGAATGAAGTCAATCCAGTTGTAAAAAGAATTAAAGAGGTTTACCCAGCGATTAAGAAACTGTCAAATGATGATCTAAGGAATAAAACAAAAGAACTTGAAAAAAAAATCAAGGATTTTGTATCTGATGAAAAGTTGCATATTGAGCAACTGAAGATGAGTTTAGATGAAATTGAATTAAATGAACGTGAAGCTATTTGGAATCAAATAGATAAACTTGAAAAAGATATCAAGAATAAATATGAAAAGGTACTAGATGATATACTACCTGTGGCATTTTCAATAATGAAAGACACAGCTCGCAGGTTCACAGAAAATAAAGAAATTTCAGTAACAGCAACAGATTTTGACAGAGATCTGGCAGCAAATCATGATTTTTTATACATAGAAGGTGATAATGCAATTTATCAAAATAAATGGATTGCAGGTGGTAACGAGATTACTTGGGCCATGATTCATTATGATGTTCAGCTTTTCGGTGGCGTGGTTTTACATAGAGGAAAAATTGCAGAAATGGCTACAGGAGAAGGTAAAACACTAGTAGCTACCTTACCTGTTTTTTTGAATGCACTAACGCATGAAGGTGTTCATGTTGTAACAGTTAATGATTACTTGGCAAAACGTGACTCTGAGTGGATGGGACCAATGTACATGTTTCATGGATTATCTGTTGATTGTATAGATAAACACGAACCAAACTCTGATTCACGCCGCAAAGCGTATGAAGCAGATGTTACTTTTGGGACAAATAATGAGTTTGGTTTTGACTATCTAAGAGACAACATGTCTATATCACCAAAAGATTTGGTTCAAAGAAAACACAATTATGCTATTGTTGATGAAGTTGACTCTGTATTGATTGATGATGCCCGTACGCCACTTATTATTTCAGGTCCAGTACCAAAAGGTGATGATCAGCTATTTGATCAATTTAGGCCAAGGGTTGAAATGATTGTAAAAGCACAACGTGATCTCACTACAAAGTTGCTAGCTGAAGCAAAAACTAAAATGGCTTCCAATAATCCTAAGGAACAGGAAGAAGGTGCACTACTTTTGTTTAGATCATACAAGGGTATGCCAAAATATAAGCCTCTAATAAAATATCTTAGTGAGCAAGGTGTTAAAGCAGCAATGCTCAAAACGGAAGCTTTTTATATGCAGGAACAAAATCGCAATATGCATATTGTTACTGATCCATTGTACTTTGTAATTGATGAAAAGCTCCATAGTATTGATCTGACTGACAAAGGTATAGACTTGCTTACCGGCAAATCAGATGATCCTCAATTTTTTATTTTGCCTGATATTGCTTCGCAATTATCTGATTTAGAGAATACGAATCAAGCTGATGAAGAGAAAGCGAGTAAAAAAGATGAGTTATTGCAAATTTATGCGATAAAATCAGAACGTGTACATACAATAAATCAATTGCTAAAAGCATATACACTTTTTGATAAGGATGATGAATACGTTGTTATAGACAATAAAGTTAAAATTGTAGATGAACAGACAGGTCGTGTAATGGAAGGTCGTCGTTATTCTGATGGACTTCATCAAGCTATAGAAGCTAAAGAACATGTAAAAGTGGAAGCTGCAACTCAAACTTTTGCAACAATCACTCTGCAAAACTTTTTCAGAATGTATGATAAGCTAGCAGGCATGACTGGTACTGCTGAAACAGAAGCAGGAGAGTTCTGGGATATTTATAAATTAGACGTAGTTGTTATTCCAACCAATAAACCTATTATTAGAGATGATCAAAATGATAGAATATATAAAACTAAAAGAGAGAAATATAACTCTGTAATTGAAGAAATTGAGAACTTGATTAATGATGGTCGTCCTGTACTTGTTGGTACTACTTCAGTCGAGATTTCTGAACTTTTAAGCCGCATGTTAACTTTACGCAAAATTAAGCATAACGTATTAAATGCCAAACTGCATCAACGAGAAGCTGATATTGTGGCTAATGCAGGACAAAGTGGTGTCGTAACTATTGCTACTAACATGGCTGGTCGCGGAACGGACATCAAACTAACTCCTGAAGTTATAAGAGCTGGAGGACTTGCAATTATTGGTACAGAGCGCCATGAATCTAGACGTGTTGACAGGCAGCTTAGAGGACGTGCAGGACGTCAAGGTGATCCAGGTTCTTCTGTGTTTTTTGTATCACTGGAAGATGATCTGATGCGTTTGTTTGCAACTGAGAAGATTGCTGGTCTAATGGATAGAATGGGTTTTGAAGAAGGTGATGTGCTGGAACACAATATGTTAAGTAAATCAGTAGAACGTGCCCAAAAGAAAGTAGAAGAGAATAATTTCGGTATACGTAAACGGCTACTTGAATATGATGATGTAATGAATTCCCAGCGAGAGGTAATCTATAAACGTAGAAGGCATGCTTTGATGGGTGAACGTATTGACAATGATGTTGCTAATATGATTACAGACACCTCTAAGAATATTGTTGAGATGAATGAGGATGACTTCAATAATATGAAACTAGAGCTTCTTCGAGTAATGGCTTTTGAAATTCCTTTTAAAGAGGAGAATATGAAAAAAATGCGAACAACAGAAATGGTGGAAGCAGTTACAAATAGTGCATTTGAAACTTTTAAACGAAAAACTAATAGACTTGCTGAGATTGCACAACCTGTAATCAAACAGGTATACGAAAATCAAGGAGCAATGTATGAAAATATTCTGATTCCAATAACGGACGGAAAAAAAGTTTATAATATTGCATGTAATCTAAAAGAGGCTTATGAGTCTGGATCAAAAGCGCTAGTTAAAGCTTTTGAAAAATCTATATTACTTCATACAATAGATGAGGACTGGAAAGAACATCTTCGGGAAATGGATGAACTACGTCATTCTGTTCAAACAGCAAGCTATGAGCAAAAAGATCCGTTACTGATTTATAAACTAGAATCATTTAATCTCTTTGGAGCCATGATAAACGATATTAACTCAAAATCAGTATCTATATTAATGCGTGGCCAGATTCCTGTACAAGATCCAGAAAGTGTTAGAAAAGCTGCTCCAGAAGAAAAGACAGATTATAGTAAGTATCGGACTCAAAAAGATGAAATGGAGGGAATGCTCAATAATAATGAAAACAGTGAAGCGGGTAAATCTCAAAATCGTCAAAAACTTGAACCTATTAGGGTTGAAAAAAAAGTTGGACGTAATGAACCATGTCCATGTGGTAGTGGTAAAAAATATAAAAATTGTCACGGAAAGTAAATCCTCAGTAGGTAATTGAAAAAGTCATAAAGGTTAAATTTAACCTGTTACTTTTGTTAAAATCAAAGAAAAGCATTACTTTAGTAATGTTAAATAATAAAACAATTGATATTAGCTATTCGGATGAAATACAACTATATATATAGTTTTTTTCTTACGAAAAATCACATATAAATATGATTGACCAGAAAGATAAAATCATCAAAATTAATATAGAAGATGAAATGAAATCATCTTATATCGATTATTCTATGTCAGTGATTGTTTCACGTGCATTACCAGATGTAAGAGATGGATTTAAACCAGTACACAGAAGAATCCTTTTTGGTATGTCGGGTCTAGGAAACTCTCATGATAAACCTCACAAAAAATCAGCAAGAATAGTAGGTGAAGTCTTAGGTAAATATCATCCTCATGGAGATTCGTCAGTATATTATGCTATGGTTCGTCTGGCGCAAGAATGGAATATGAGATATAAACTAGTTGATGGTCAGGGAAATATGGGAAGCGTCGATGGAGACAGCCCCGCAGCTATGCGATATACTGAAGCTAGACTAAACAAGCTTTCTGAAGAAATGCTCAGAGATATAGATAAGGAGACTGTAGACTTTCAGCTTAACTTTGATGATACTTTATTAGAACCAACCGTTCTACCTTCAAAAATACCTAATCTGCTCATGAATGGCTCTTCTGGAATTGCAGTAGGCATGGCAACTAATATGGCTCCTCACAATCTTACTGAGTGTATTGATGGTATTATTGCATATATAAATAATAGAGAAATTACTATTAAGGAGTTAATGAAATATATTAAAGCTCCTGATTTTCCTACAGGTGCTTATATATACGGTTATAAGGGTGTTGAAGAAGCATTTGAAACAGGAAGGGGTAGAATAGTTATGCGAGGAAAAGCGGAAATAGAATCTGGCAAAACACATGATAAAATAATAATTTCAGAAATTCCGTATTTAGTAAATAAAGCAACACTAATCAAGAACATAGCAGATTTAGTTACAGATAAGAAAATAGAAGAAATCTCCAATGTTAATGATGAGTCTGACAGACAAGGAATGCGAATTGTCATTGATATAAAACGTGATGGAAATGCAAATGTTGTTTTGAATAAACTCTATAAGTTTACCGCATTGGAATCTTCGTTTAGTGTTAATAATATAGCACTTGTAAACGGTCGTCCTGAGCTCCTTAGTCTCAAACAAATTATCACTAATTTTGTAGATCACAGACATGAAATTGTCACACGTCGTACTCAATATGAATTACGTAAAGCTGAAGAGAGAGCACATATATTGGAAGGATTAATTATTGCGTCAGATAATATCGATGAAGTAATTTCAATTATACGCAGTTCTACGACACCCAATATTGCAATCCAAAAGTTAATTGATAGGTTTGAGCTGTCTGAAATTCAATCTCGTGCAATAGTAGAAATGAGACTTAGACAGCTGACAGGACTAGAACAGGATAAACTTCGTGCAGAATTCGAAGAAATTCAAAAACTTATTGCTAAACTTAATGAGATTCTCAATAATGAGGATGTTTTGATGCAGGTGATTAAAGATGAGCTTATTGAAATTCGTGAAAAATATGGTGATGAACGTCGTTCTGAGATAATTTTCTCTGCAGAAGAGATGAGTATTGAAGATTTTTATGCTGATGATGAAATGATTATTACCATATCACACTTAGGATATATTAAACGTACACCATTGGCTGAGTTTCAGACACAAAACAGAGGTGGAGTAGGGGCAAAAGGAACAAATACGCGTGAGGAGGATTTTGTAGAGTATATATATCCTGCTACTATGCATAATTATATGCTTTTATTTACTAAAAAAGGTAAATGTTATTGGCTACATGTTTATGAAATTCCTGAAGGAACAAAAAATTCTAAAGGGCGTGCTATTCAAAATCTTTTAAACATTGAACCGGATGATTCTGTGACAGCTTTTGTTCGCGTAGATAATCTTACAGACTATGAATACATTAATTCGAATTACTTATTATTCTGTACTGAACGAGGAATTGTAAAGAAGACTTTGCTTGAAGCTTATTCGCGTCCTAGGCTAAATGGTGTTAATGCAGTAACTATAAAAGAGGGAGATCAAGTAATATCAGTAAGACTTACAAGCGGACAACAGCATGTAATATTAGCTAACCGCAATGGTCGAGCGATACGTTTTGATGAAAATAATGTACGTCCAATGGGACGTACTGCTACAGGTGTTAAAGGAATGACTCTTGATAACGATGGTGAAGATATTGTAATAGGTATGGTTTGTATGAAACCTGAATCTGAAAATACAATATTAGTAGTCTCAGAACAAGGGTATGGGAAAAGAACAAAACTAAACGACGAAGATGGAGAGCCTGTTTATCGTATAACGCATAGAGGCGGTAAAGGAGTCAAAACTTTAAATATTACTGAAAAAACAGGTAAACTTGTTGCCATCAAAAGTGTAACCGAAGACAACGATTTAATGATTATTAACAAATCTGGCATTACAATACGTATGAATATTTCCGATATTCGCATAATGGGACGTGCTACACAAGGAGTTCGTCTGATTAATTTGGAAAAGCGAAATGATCAGATTGCATCAGTATGTAAAGTAGATTCGGAAGATACAGATGAGGTGGAGTAGCTAGACACTATAAATAATAAGAATCTAGATATACACGATACCCACACAGTATTAAATCATAACTCGAACGAAAAATTACGGAGTTTAATGAATATCTTAGTACATGCTATTAAACTTTTTAATAATAATTAGTCAAAAGAAAAAACAAACTTAATTAGATAATAATTTTATTTTAAACACAAAAAAATATGAATGTAATGAGAAAAATTCTATTCCTTACAGTTATTGCCTTTATCTCTGTTGGGACATTATTTGCACAAAATTCGGTACTTAGAGATGCAAGAAGATCATTGGGTCGTAATGATCTAAACGAAGCAAAGAATCTCATTCAACAGGCATCACAAAATCCAGAAACAGCAATTAACCCCGAAACATGGAAAATTATGGGTGATATTGGAAATAAATCTTTCGATAATGAAAGAACTAAAGCCATGCTGGGTCAAAGTACAAATGACAAAGTGATGTATGATGGATTGATGGAATCATATGTATCTTATCTAAAATCAGATTCACTTGCAGAATTACCTGATGATAGGGGACGTGTAAGAAACAGCGTTAGAAAAGATATAGCCTCAATACTACAGGCAAATCATCCTTTTTATATTAACGGTGGAGTATATTATAACGATCTTAATGATTATTCAAAAGCTGCCGATTTCTTTGAAGTGTATTGGACTATTCCAACATTGCCATTGTATGACAATCCAGGGTCAGCCTTTTTACTTGATAGTACTTATCAAACAATTAAATATTATGCTATAATTACAGCTATTCAAGCTGAAGAACATAATAGAGCTTTAGATATGATAAAACGTGCAATGTCAGAACCTTTCATCGAAAACAGTTCTTATCAGGAAAGCGATCTATATGAATTAATGGCAAGTGAATATATTATGCTTGGCGATTCTGCTATGTATCTGGAGACTTTATATTTAGGTTCTGAAAAATTTCCATCAAGTAGATATTTTATTCCAAATTTGGTGAATGTATTCATCCGCGAAGGAGATTCCGATAAAGCAATGCAATACTTAGATCAAGCTATAGCAAATGACCCTTCAAACTTGTGTGATTTAAATAGTGTAAAAGGAGCATTATTAGCTGAACAAGGTGATTTTGAGTCTGCTGAGTTAGAATATAATAAAGCGTTAGCTCAAGATCCCAATTGTGAAAGGGCATTGGAGGCATTAGCAGTTAATTATATTCTCCAAGCACAGGATCTAAGAGAAATTTCTGCACAGTTAACAGATAGACAACAACAAGTAGCAAATGACGAAAAGGCGATTCAATTATATGAAGGAGCATTAATTCCTTTGGAAAAATACTCAGAATTGTTAAGATCAAGAGGATCAAATGAGTCAGAAATACAATCGGCACTTTTGAAGCTAAGAAATGTATACTATAATCTAAGTAACATGGGTGTAGATAAATCTGCGGAAATGGAAGCAATAGAAAAAGAACTGAATCTTAATTAAATTTTTAAATTAATATATTAATAAGAGTGGTGATATATCACCACTCTTATATTTTTATACATTATATTAAACATAATAAGTATTATGTGCTAAATTTTTGTAATTCATTTCTATATATTACCTTAATTCCGCAAGCATGCTACTTATATAATTAAGCAAAGCGCTGAAAGTAAAA
>CAZURM010000063.1:0-11056 GCA_964622945.1 uncultured Proteiniphilum sp. | reverse complement strand
ATAGTGGCACGGTTTGACCGAAAAGAGTGGCACTATCAGACCGAAATACACAACATTGAAGCAACTTCTCAAATTAATTAGTGTTGTTATATTAAGCTTTTGGACTATTACACTTTAGTTTACACTTATAAGTTTTCCTTGCCAAGTATCTCTTTCCAGAAGCCTCTTAATTATCTTCTCTCTTACTTCATAATTTTTTAGTTTCCAGTCTGGTGCAATTAATAACTTTTGAGGAGACTGCGATGTAAAACGTTCAATATAAATATTTGGATTTAGTCGTTCAACAAAGTCAACACACAGTTCTATATATTCAATTAGTTCAAATAGATAGAATGACTCTGGCAAATTTAGAAACTCTTTTGCCATAGCAGTACCTTTTATAATTTGTAATTGGTGAAGTTTTAGTGAAGTTAAAGGTAATTTTGACAGCTTATCAGCGTGACATAGTATGTCTTTTTCTGTTTCTCCAGGAAGACCAAGTATCATGTGAGCACCAACGGGAATATTTTTTTCTGCGGTTTTACAAATCATTTCAACAGATTCTTCATAAGTATGTTTGCGATTTACTCTATCCAATGTTTTGTTTAAAGTCGATTCAATACCATATTCAATTAAGACAAATGTTTTTTTGCTAATAAATTCGAAGTAATCTAATAGCTCAGAAGGCATACAATCAGGTCTAGTTCCAACTATTAATCCAACTACGCCAGGGTAGGAGAGAGCTTCTTCATATTTATCAATTAATGTTTCCAGTAGGTCGTAAGTGTTGGTATATGATTGGAAGTATGCTAAATATTTCATTTCTGGATATTTGTGTGAGAAAAACTTAACACCATCTGCCAGTTGTTCAGATATTGTTTTGATTGGTTTCCCATAACCTGGACTAAAACTTTGGTTATTACAATAGGTACATCCACCGCGTCCCTTATTGCCGTCTCTATTAGGGCAGGTAAACCCTGCATTTATTGATATTTTTTGAACTTTATATTGAAATCTTAATGATAAATATTCTGAAAAATCACGATATGGTTTGTTATTAGAAAACATGATTTAAATATTAATAATTGTTTTTCTCTTTTTGAATGGTTGCCATTTCATATAAGTTCCTGATCGCCATAACCATTCTAGTGGTCCATATAAAAAGTACTTCATCCATTGTTTGCTAATGATAATCTGCATAGCATATATTATCAAGCCTAGTGTAAATAGTTCAGTTAGACCTAAATTACCAAAGAATGAACCAAACCCCCAAGTAGAAAATAGGATAGCCCCAGATAAATTCTGTAGTTCATAGTTGGTTAGTCCCATACGTCCGTACGAAGAAAGTATATCAAGATATTTCCCTAAAACTTTAGTCTGATATAAAACAATAAATCCCATTGCCAGTACACCCGACTGAAAAAGTGAACCCAAATCGTTTAAAGAAGATATTATAATAGAGTATAGAGGAACTTCAAGTCCTTGTGTGATATGCATTAATAGATTTATTGGATTCTCAGGTGTTATAAGCTTCCCAATAAGCATAGTGACAAATGAAGCGATAAAAAATGTTATTAACAATATATAATTTTTTCTTCTCCTTATATTAACTCTTTCAAAGAAACCTGTTCTACCAACAACAAACCCTAAAATAAAAAGAGCAAAAGTGACATAACCTCGTGCACTTTGTCTAAATTGAAAGTTTAATTTTTCACTGGTTTTTGTAGTTAAATTATCTTTTGCTGATTCTAAAAACGAAGTACTAGCCATTATATTGTTGTCATAGATAGGGGTACTATCAGTTAATTCTGTTTCAGTAAGTTCAACTGTATTAATTGCTGTTGTTTGTTTAAGTGTTATATTGTCAAAACCAACAATTGACATTAAAGGCAACCCCGATAGTATAAGACACGTTAAAGTAATTAAAATCCAGTTCTTTAAAGGGAAAAGGAGGACAAGAATTATGCCAAAGAAAGCATATATTGTGAGAATATCCATGTAAGTGAAAATAGTTCCGACCAAACCAATAACAAAAAGTATTACCATTCTCCAGAGAAATCTACCACGAAAATCGATCCCTTTTTTGGATGCTCTGTCCATTTGAATAAAAAAACTAAGTCCAAATAGAAAAGAAAAAATATTTATAAAACGTCCGGCAATTACATAATTTGCTAGTAGCTCAACACCTTTGTCAAACATCGGGAATCTAGCTGTCACAAACATATCGTTTCCAGATGAATATCCAAAATATTGTAACATATGTATCAGAATTACTCCTAATAATGCAAATCCTCTTAATGCATCAATAACATTAATACGATTTGTTGATGTCGGTCTTAACTTGTCTTGCTCCATTTTAAGTTAAAATTTATTTGATAATTGTTGCAATTTCCATAACAAATAATAGTATGTTTATGTTTCAATTAATACCATATTTATAGATAAAACAATACTGATTGTAGAAAAATCAAATATTTATATTGATAAAATAATTTGATATAGTTTTGATAAAATAGCTTATTCTAAAACTTTCTGCAACCAAAATAGAAAAATAAATAAATTAAAATAAATCAGTTAGTTAATTAAAAAAAAAGGCTGTCAATGTTTTTAGACAGCCTCTTTTTTAAATATCAATTAGAAAATTTACTTTTTATTTTCTTCTTTTTCTTCAGCATCAACTTCGATCTCAGAATTTTTTAATTCTGTTTCAGGAAGAGCTTCCTCTTTAGATTCAACCTTAGTATCCTCTTTAATTTCCTCTTCTTCAACAATTATATTCTTTTCTTCTTTTATTTTGGACTCTTGTTTGAATGCTTCAACTTTCTGATAGTCTAACTTTTCTTTTAATGCAGCTAGTTCTTCGATATCGCCAAGTGTAGTTTTCTCCACTATATTTGTAGTGGTAATGTTATCTTGCACACTATCTTTTTTGCTACTACGTTTACCTTTTTTTCTTGAATCTTCACTTGCATTATCTTCGTGTATTCTGCTGTGAGAAACAATAATGCGTTTAGCATCTTTATTAAATTCTATTACCTTGAACTCTAGTTTTTCATCGAGTCCTACTTGTGTGTTATCTTCTTTAATAAGATGTTTTGGAGTTGCAAAACCTTCAACTCCGTATGGTAAAGATATAACAGCTCCTTTATCAAGTATTTCTATAATTGTACCTTCATGAATTGAGCCTACGGTGAAAATAGTTTCAAATACATCCCATGGGTTTTCTTCAAGTTGTTTATGTCCTAGACTTAAACGACGATTTTCTTTGTCTATATCAAGCACTTGAACCTCAATTGTAGCTCCAATTTCTGTAACTTCACTAGGATGCTTTATCTTTTTTGTCCAAGAAAGATCTGAAATATGAATTAAACCTTCCACTCCTTCTTCAATTTCCACAAAAGCACCAAAATTGGTGAAATTTCGAACTTTAGCATCATGAGTACTACCTACCGGAAATTTCTCTTCAATACTTTCCCATGGATCTGGTTTAAGCTGTTTAACTCCAAGAGACATTTTACGTTCTTCGCGATCAAGCGTGAGAATTACAGCATCTACCTCATCACCAACACTCATGAAATCTTGAGCACTGTGAAGATGCTGAGTCCAGCTCATTTCTGAAACATGAATTAACCCTTCTACACCTGTTGCAATTTCCACAAAAGCTCCGTAGTCAGCCATAACAACTACTTTACCTTTAACAATATCACCAACTTTAAGAGTTTCGCTAAGAGAATCCCATGGATGTGGAGTAAGTTGTTTCAAACCAAGAGCTATGCGTTTTTTCTCATTATCAAAATCTAGTATTACAACGTTAATCTTATCGTCGAGTTTAACTACTTCTTCTGGGTGTTGGATACGACCCCATGAAAGATCGGTTATGTGAACTAAACCATCAACTCCACCTAAATCTACGAATACACCGTAAGATGTAATATTTTTAACAACACCTTCGAGAACTTGTCCTTTTTCCAGTTTAGAAATAATTTCTTTTTTCTGTTGTTCTAGTTCTTCTTCAATTAGTGCTTTATGTGATACAACAACGTTTTTATATTCAGGGTTAATCTTTACTACTTTGAATTCCATTGTTTTATCAACAAATATGTCGTAGTCACGAATAGGTTTTACATCAATCTGTGATCCTGGTAAAAATGCTTCAATACCAAATACATCTACGATCATACCACCTTTAGTACGACATTTTATGTATCCTTTTATAATTTCATTGTTTTCAAGTGCTGCATTTACTCTATCCCATGCGCGAGAAGCTCGTGCTTTTTTGTGTGAAAGAATTAATTGTCCTCTTTTATCTTCTTGGCTTTCAATATAAACTTCTACTTCGTCACCAATTTTCAGATCTGGATTGTAGCGAAATTCATTCATTGAAACCACACCATCAGATTTATATCCGATGTTTACAACTACTTCGCGTTTGTTCATAGAGGTAACAAATCCTGTTACTACCTCTTTGTCGTTAATTTTGCTAAGTGTGTTATCGTAGCTTTCCGCAAGCTTTTCTCTGTTTTCTTTGCTATAGGGATCGTCCTGTGCATAAGCAGCCCAATCAAAATCATCTAAAGGAGCTACATTTTTTAGGTTTTCAGTCATTTGTTGTTGATAAATTTTTAAATTAAAATATGTGAGACATTATGTTGTTTAAAAAGCGGTGCAAAGATAGTTGGTTTTTTGTTAATAACCAATTCTTTGCACCGTTAATTTCAATGTTAAAAGTGGGTGAAAGGTGTCAAATTTAAAGATTGTTTTTAAAGAAGCAAACCACTTTGTACCTCACGACGAGTTTGTATACCTGCAATTTGTTCTACAAGTTTTAAAGCAAAGTCAAATACTAGTCCAGGTCCCTTTCCAGTTATTATATTCTCATCAACTACTACATTTTCCTCGGTAACCTTGGCCCCAATAAGTTCTGATTCAAATCCGGGGTAAGCAGTGGCTTTTTTCCCATCAAGAATCCCAAGTCCACCTAACACCATTGGTGCAGCACAAATAGCTGCTATTTGTTTATCTTTAGAATTAAATTCGCTTATAAGTTTTTTTAATTCTTCATGCTCATTTAGATATTTAGCTCCAGGCATACCTCCTGGTAAGATTAATATTTCAATATCTGAAAAATCTGTATTGTTAAAAGTGGCATCAGCAGTTACTGACACATTGTGTGCACCAGTTACAACTTTATCGTTTGTGATGGATACAGTGATAACTGAAATTTGAGCTCTTCTCAATATGTCAACTGTACCGAGTGCTTCAATTTCCTCAAAACCGTTTGCCAAAAAGATAGCTACTTTCTTCATATTATTTTTTTGTTTTTAAATCCAATTATTTTGGATTCTGTTATAAATTAATTTTAGGTGTAGTTTTAAAATGGAATGATGATTAAAATGTATATTAATTATTCTATTATGGGACTTATTACATATGATTATATACTAATTTGTATATAAACTGGAACTAATTAATTCAGTCTAAATCTATATGTTATAGTCCCTTGCTGATTATTGGCTGAATTTATTGAATTAAACTTTGTATTTCTAGCAGCACGCAAAGCTTCATTTCTAAGAGTGGAGTTGGGAGTATTTGTTCCTCGCCCTATCTCAGATAATATAACATTTCCAGCAGGATCTACTGTTATATTAACAACAACAGTACCTTCATCGTTCACATTGTAACGTGGTTCTACCAAACCACCACTCCCCAAAGTTCTTCCACCCAAATCATAAGACCCAATGCCTCCAATTCCAGTTGAAGAACCTTGTGATGCATTTCCAGTTGACACGCCCTGAGTACCAGCACCTTGAGTATTACCTCGATCGCCAATATTCTCTCCAAAAAGTCCCGACATCTGTTCATTTATTTCTCTTCTGCGAGCTTCCTCTTGTTGTCTGATTCGTTCAGCTTCTTCAACTCTCCTACGTTCTTCAGCAATAATTGCCTGTCTGCGTTCTTCTTCACGTAAGGCCTCCACATCTATAGTTGGTTCAGTTATTTGAGTTATTAATGGTTCTGTGAGTGAATATTCAGGTATTTGTGGTTCTTGAGAAGTAACAGGAGCAATCTCTGTGAAGGGAGGGTCAACATATCCAAATGCATCTTCTATTGAGCCAAACATAACCGGTATTCCTTCCAGTTCTTCAGGAGGAGAGGCTAAAGTAAAGTAGGAGAATAGCAGAAGCAGAAATAATAATATCCCAGATATTATTGTTCCAACTAATCCACCTATCTCTTCTTTTGTTATATGCATTTTATATTTTGAGTTTCTGAAAATAGATAAAATCTATGTTCTAATTTGGTCTGGTCATTAATACCATATTAAATTGATTCTGATTAGCTATATCCAATATTTTTACAATTTCTCTGTATGGAACAGTTTCATCAGCATAAAGTGCCACAAATATCCCTGGATCAGCACTATAGGCTTGCTGTAAAAAAGGAATAATATCTTCATAAGTTACTTGTCTTTCTATCTCGTTACCATGAGCTACATAATAATTGAGGTCTTGATCAATGGTAATCCTAGTAATGGGTTTCACCTGTGCTTTTTGTTGTGCTCGTGGTAAAACCACTTGTATAGCATTAGGGGTGACTATTGTAGAAGTGATCATAAAAAAAATTAAAAGTAAAAAAATCACATCTGTCATAGATGCCATACTAAAATTTGATTCTATTTTAAAACGTTGTTTTAAAGCCATTTCATTATTAATTAATGTGCTAATATGTATCTAACATTTTTAATTATTAAATCACTGGTTCATTAAGGATATCCATGAATTCCATTATTTTACGTTCCAGATTGTTTACAATTCCTTTTATACGCGTAGTAAGATAATTGTATGCAAATAGAGCAATAATACCTACAATTAAACCTCCTACTGTTGTAACTAAGGCTTCATATATACCAGTAGATAGAATATTTACATTTACATTTGCCCCAGCACCTGCCATATCCATAAAAGCTTTGACCATGCCGGTTACAGTACCAAGAAAACCTACCATAGGTGCCCCTGATGCAGAAGTAGCTAATACAGGTAGTCCTTTCTCCAAATTTGAAATTTCTATATTCCCTTGATTTTCAATTGCTGACATTACATCAGCAGTTGGTCTACCTAGTCTTGAAATACCTTTTTCAACCATACGAGCAGTAGGTGTATCTGTATTTTGACAAAGGTTTACAGCAGCTTCAATTTTTCCATCATGTATATAATCTTTTATACGATTCATAAAAGAATTATCTTCTTTTGCTGCTTTATTAATCACTAAAGTTCTCTCAATGAGAACGTAGATCGACATTAATAATAGTATCAGCAAAATAATCATAAGCCATCCACCTTTAAGTGCAAGATCAAATGCATTCATTGTAACAGCTTCAGTTTCTGCTGCAGCAATTTGCTGCATGGTAGAGTAAATAGCTTGTGCTGTATCAGCCGGTGAAGGTAATTGCAAGAAAATCATACCTGTTATGTAATATTATTAGTTAATTTTTTATTTTCATTATTTTCCTAAAGATATAAAAAAATGGATATTTACACCCTAAGTTAGGTGTTTTTTAAACAATCTTTATACGCTTTTATTGTTTTTTCTAATCCTAGATATATAGCATCGCATATGAGTGAGTGTCCTATGGATACTTCTTTAATCCATGGGATATTAATATAAAGATAATTTAAATTATCTAAGTTCAAATCATGACCGGCATTAACTCCTAATCCAAGGCTTTTAGCTAATTTAGATGCTTCAATATATGGAGCAATGGCGTGCTCTTTATTTACAGCAAATTTTTTTGCATAAGGACCTGTGTATAATTCAATTCTATCGGTACCTATTTGTGATGCTGCACGAACTAAATCCAGACAAGGATTAACAAATACAGATGTTCTGACACCCATTGATTGAAATTTACCTACAATATCAGATAAAAAATCTTTGTGAGTAATAGTATCCCATCCTGTGTCAGATGTGATAGCATCATGCGAATCAGGTACTAAGGTTACTTGTGAAGGCCTAATCTTTTCTATAAGTGAAATAAATTCTGGAGTGGGATTACCTTCAATATTAAACTCTGTTGTTACTTTAGATTGGAGATCAAAAACGTCAGAATATCGAATATGACGTTGATCTGGTCTCGGATGAACTGTGATACCATCAGCTCCAAAAGCCTGACAGTCAATAGCCACTTTGACTACATCGGGAATATTTTCTCCTCGTGCATTTCGCAGAGTTGCTATTTTATTTATATTTACACTTAGTTTTGTCATAATAAAAAATAAACATTTATCATAAAGAGATAAATCTGTAAAAAAATTTAAAAAGAAAATCAAAAAAGAAACTATAAGAAGGTTCAAATACGCAAAATTTTGCCATCTTTGTATAACTTGATACAAAAGTAATATGAAATAACCATTTTCTCAATGTCAACTAAAGAATTTATAAAAAAACAAGTGAAAAACTTCAGTAAACCTCTTTCACCTGATCAGTTTAGTGAGCTTTCGGAAGCAGAGAATTCTCTTATTATTCTTGAAATACCTCTGATAGATTATACTTTAACTGAGATAGCACGCATTGTTGAGAGTAATAATGCGCGTGTAATTTCACTTTCTATTCTTCCTATATCTGGAGGTAATGATTTACTAGTATCATTAAAACTTGATATTTCAGATTTAACACCAGTATTGAGAAGTTTTGAGAGGTTTAATTATAATGTGGCATATTTTTTTATGAAAGAGGGTGAAGTTACTGATAAACAAAAGGATAGATTGAACGAGTTAATGTATTACTTAGAAATGTGATTTAATGAAATTTGCACTATTTGGAAGTATGTTCCCCGATAGAACCGTTAAGGCGGAAGAACAAATATATGGGGTTTGCGATGCAATTAAAAGGCATGGAGGAAAATTATTTCTTCCGGAAAATTTTTATATTACGCTGCCTAGTAATATACGACATAAGATTGACCCTATCTGTGAGTTGGCCGAGTCGTTACCAAATGTTGATATGGTTGTAAGTGTTGGAGGTGATGGCACTTTTCTACGTACAGCAGCAACTGTAGGTGATTCAGGAATTCCTGTTCTCGGTATCAATACAGGAAGATTAGGTTTTCTTGCTGCAATAAACTATTCTGATGTAGAAGATACATTAACAGAGGTTATGAGGGGCGATTACAAAGTTCAGGAACGCACACTTCTCAAAATGACTACTGATGAAACATTTCCTCCGAACTATTTTAACTCAAATGCATTGAATGAGATTGCAATTCTAAAACAAGACACAGCGTCAATGCTTTCGATACATGCATATATCAATAATGATTATCTAACCTCTTATCAGGCAGATGGGCTAGTAATATCTACTCCCACAGGGTCTACTGCTTATTCTTTGAGTATAGGTGGCTCAATCCTGTCACCCACTACTCCAAGTATCATTCTGTCAGCTATTGCACCGCACAATCTTACATCCCGCTCCCTTGTAGTAGATAATAGTAGTATAATTTCTTTGAAAATTGAGAGTCGGAGTCATATGTATTTAGTATCTGTTGATGGACAGTCTCGTGTTTTGGATGAGGTAGTTGGTATACAAATAAGAAAAGCTGATTATACTTTACGAGTAGTTAAAAGGATAGGACATACATTTTATGAAACTCTACGTGATAAATTAATGTGGGGAGCTGATGTAAGGAAGCAAAATAAGTAGCATTAATGAATATAAATTTTCAATCTTCAATAGAGTTTTCTATAAAATCATTTTCAGGTTTCTCCTCTTCATAGGGAAACCATCTATCAAGACCTTTTATCAGTAAATAAAAAATGAACATAAATATAAATATTCCCACTAAACCCACTAGTGCAATAAATAATGCTGTTTGTATTGTAATTATCATATGATTTTATCTTTTAAGCTAGTAAGGGAACAAGTGTTAGTATTATACCGCCTGCAACAACTGAACCTATCTGACCACTAACATTTGCACTGATTGCTGGCATGAGAAGGTAATTATAGGGATCTTCTTTTTGCCCCATTTGATGTATAACTCTTGCCGACATTGGGAATGCTGAAATTCCACAGGCACCTATCATTGGATTAATCTTATTACCCTCTTTCCTGAAAAGATTAAGAAATTTCGCGAAAATTACACCTCCAAAAGTGTCAAAAATAAATGCAAATAAACCTAATGCAATAATAATGAGGGTATCAACTCTGATGAATCTTTCTGCTGTCATTGTACTGGCAATAGTTATACCAAGAAGTATAGTGACAAGGCTCGATAACTCATTTTGCGCTGCTAATGATAATTTATTCAATACACCGCATTCACGTATTAGATTCCCAAACATAAGAAAACCGATTAAAGCAAGTGATGATGGTGCAATAATTCCTGCAACTATTGTTATAACTATAGGAAAAGCAATTAAAGCTTTTTTTGATATTTTCTTGTTGTTGTTTCCAGTCATTCGTATTAATCTCTCTTTACGTGAAGTAAGAAGTTTTATCACGGGAGGTTGAATAATTGGTACAAGTGCCATGTAAGAATAGGCAGCCACAGAAATTGGGCCTAACAAATTAGGAGCAAAACGTGATGCAACAACTATAGAAGTTGGACCGTCTGCAGCACCAATTATACCAATTGAAGCGGCTTCACGAATATCATATCCGAGTAAAGCAGCAAGTATCATTGTGAAGAAGATGCCAAACTGGGCTGCGGCCCCAAAAAGCAGTAGCGAAGGATTACGGAAAAGGGGCGAAAAGTCAATCATAGCTCCAATTGCTACAAATATTAGTAACGGAAAAACCTCTGTCGCAATACCCGCATCAAAAAAAATGTTTAACACTCCTTCCACTGCTTTTCCTGTAGTTGGATCAATCTGTGTAATAGCTGAAGAGAGTGGAATATTTACTAATATAGCACCAAACCCCATTGGTAACAGTAGAGCCGGTTCATAGTTTTTAGCAATAGCCAGATAGATAAGGATTAAGCCTACACCAATCATAACCAAATGTTGCCATGTTATTCCCGAAATTGCGGGCAACAACTGTTCTAATCCCATAGTTTGTTAATTTTTTCTATACTTATTGT
>CAZURM010000062.1:0-11401 GCA_964622945.1 uncultured Proteiniphilum sp. | reverse complement strand
TCATTGTTGAAAAATCAGTAGTTTTGTCAATAACATCAAGCTTTGCATCAGGATCAATTTCTATTTCTTTATCTGCAATAAGTGAAAGCAGGTACTTTTTATTCTGTTGAGCATGCCACAAAAGTGTATGTCCATAAATAGAAGTACCAGCAGATCGTGCAGCTTCAACAAAAGCAGCAATCGCTGAAAAATCCATATTGCCCTCATCATTAACAACAGAGGCATACTTCATTGCATTTCCTGCAGTTACTTGATCAAAGTTGGAATTTATAAGACGGTAGTTCAATCCCTCTTTAACGTACTCACTTACCGTTACACCTGCACCCAGTTTAAAGCCAGGGTTTGCATTTGCGTTTACATAGGTTTTAAGCGCATCATACTCATTAAGATACTCCATTTCAGTAATTGAGGCTGGTTTTTCAACCTCAAAAGACTGTATTGGATTATCTACGCATGAAACGACAAAAATCAACAGTAAGCTAAATATGCCTAAGACTTTAATTATATGTTTCATATTTTTATTTGATTTTACTAAAGATATTATATTATTCTTTTATTGCTGGAGTAAACCATTCAGCTTTCATTCCTCTATCTCTAACTACTAATGTATCGGTAGTTGCACATTGGAAATCGCCATAATCTATTGTATAGTCTAAATAGAGAACGTCACGATCCTGATCTCCCCAGCTATTTTTATCACCTTTTGATACAAATTTACCAGTTCCAGATGCTGTATACTCTGAAGATCCAGAAGCGACAGTACAATTACCTTCATTATCGAAAGTAATTAATAATTCACTATGCGTAGTATTATCATTCATGTCTTTTGTCTGATGATCCCAAGCAATTGTTTTGAGTGAACGTGAAGTTATATCCGTAATTACCTCATCCTTCTCTACATATTCTGCATGTCTAGTGATTGTTCCAGTTTGACTACCAGTAAATACATCTTTACCTCTTCGAAGGAAATTCGAATCGTACTTATTAATATATTTAACAGCATAAAGGATATAATCTTTAGATAAAACATCCCAATCAGATTCAACAGCACGTCTAGGATTATCAACTAATGGAACACCAGAAAGAATACTATCAGCACCAATTACACCTGTCATAACAACAGGAATAACATAAGTAGTAACTAATGATTTTGGATCGTTGAAAAATGCATCAGTAAGCTGTACTGTTACACCACCAATGATATCACCTTTTTTTATTTTAATCTTGTCAGATGAAAGACTATAATACTCAGACGGCATAGGAATAATATCAGTTTCAGTATCCTCAAATATTAAGTCGTCAGTTAAAGAGTTATCTACACGAATACCGATTTCAATATCATTCTTATTACTATAAACACCTCCCATTGTTGCCATTATTTGGCACTTATATTCATTATCTAAAGTTGTATCAAACACATCTTCGCCTAAACAAATAGTACGTATGGGACTCTGATATGCAAAATAAACTGCAGAGTATTCGTAATCGGGGAAACTCCAATCGTTATTTTGGCAACCGGAAAATAATCCGGTTGTTATTGCCAATAATATAAAAAATAATGTTTTCTTCATTTTTTTGTATTTTTAATTGTTCGAAAATGCTTTACCAACCTTCATTTTGAAGTAAATTACTAAATTTAATTTCTTCGCTGTATGGTATAGGTCCATAATACATATAATTTTGGTAAGAACGATTCTCTACTTCAGGCAAGATAGTATAATTACCACCTCTAATGCTCATGCCCTTTGCTGGTTCTGTTATATTATCTTTCCATCTGCGTATATCCCAAAAACGGAATCCTTCAAAACAAAGTTCTAAACGACGTTCATTATGAATTAATTCACGCATTTTATCTTTATCATTTTTAATTGATTCAAGATAAGGGTCTCCATTAGCTATACCAGCTCTTTGACGAATAGCTTTAATAACATCATAAGCTGAGTAAGAATTAGATCCTGATCCTATTGGTCCCCATGCCTCGTTTGCCGCTTCTGCATAACCAAGGAAAAACTCAGTATAGCGCATAAACGGTTTGTAGTGGTACGAACTAGTTTCTGAGTTTGGATTAGCATTAACATTTTGATTCAACAGTTTCTTCATATAATAACCTGTTCTGGTTGAAGTTTCCGTTTTGTTCAAAGCGTTATTATCAGGTCCATCTGCAGCTGTATTAATTGCCACATTTTGAGGTCCTGCTGTTGCTCCGTTATAAATTATATATAGTGCCAAACGTGGATCTCTGTCCTTGTATGGATTATTAGGATCATAACCGCTTGCGGGATCAGTAATTGGATAACCATTAGTCATTGGAAATGCATCCACTAGATTTTGAGTTGGATTAACGCGAGCGCTACCATACAATGTGGGTGGATAGTTATTCCTTTCCAAATCCAAGCTTTCATCTTTATTACCACGCCAGAGCATCTCTTTCGGATTAACCCCAGCAGGTAAATTTTGTATAGCTGCTCCATCTGCGTACCATTTGTTACCTATAGGATCTATTTCAGCAATTGGATTGCTTCCAAGACCGCTTAAGACAACAGCCATTTGATTTGCTGCTTCCTCCCATGTTACATTGGTTCCAGCGGAATATGCAGGACTAGCAGCAAGTAATGCAGCTTGTGCACGAACAGCTTTAGCTATACGAGCGCTCATCCTGTTCTTTGCATTATCTCCAAATACACGGGTATATTGACCTGCAGTAACTCCAATTGATTTGTATTTTGCCGGTACAAGATTATCATCATCAATTTCACCATAATCTTCAGGTAATAGCATTAAAGCAGTATCAACATCTGCATATAGAAAGTCTAAGCATTCCTGAAACGTGTTACGCGGTAAATTAAACTCAGATGTTAAGTCCTCTGGTTCTCTAACGATTGGAATCCCTAGCAACTGACCATCAGTTGCCCATCCCCCATGATGCAGTAAAAGATGATACATATATAATGCACGCATACCATAAGCATCGCCTTTCATACGATCTTTAAACATTTCTGCTACTAGTTCATCATTAGCCCAAGTAACATCATCTGCAATACTAATAAATTGATTTAGATATTGCCATGATGCACGTAAATACTGCCATCTATCCATCGGATTATTGTTTGACCTCCATGATCCAGTAGCCATTAATCTATAACCATTATCTGGATCATTAGATACAGCATCATCAGTTGCTACATCATTAAATGACCATGATCCAACTGGATTACTTATATACGCATGTCCTAACAATCCTGTTGCCCAAGCTGGTAATTCATATAAGGCATCATTATCCTTATGATTCTCAATTGCAGGTTCAAACATATCTTCACACCCTGATTGTATTATCATGAGTAAAAGAATCAGTAAGGCAGTTGATATTTTTCTTCTAATATTCATTATTGTTTTCATTTTATCTGATTTTTTCATTAAAACGTGCACTTTACACCAATATTGTATAGACGCGTTTGTGGTGAACTTCCTACATTCATTTCCATGTGCTCGCGCTCCTTAGATATTGTCAACAAATTATATCCGCTTAAATATACACTTAAAGCATGAACAAGCTTTCCCTGTAGGTAACTCTCTGGAATATCATATGTAAATTGAACTTGCGATAGATTTAAACGATCTGCTTTGTATATCCAGAAATCTGAATTTCGGAAACTATTAGAACCATTACCGGTGGTAAGTCTTGGATATGTGGCAATATCTTTGGTTTCTTCTGTCCAACGATCTCGAACAATAGCAGAATACTTGTTATCACTACGCACCCAATAATAGGAGCTGTTTTTCATACCATGGCCACCAAAAAATCCATCTGCCATAGCGAAGAAAGAAAAATTACGCCACTTTGCAGTAAAGTTAAGACCTAAACGTAAGGGAGTATCCCAACGACCCAGGAATATTTCATCATTCGAATCTATGATACCGTCTCCGTTTTGGTCCTTATATTTAATATCTCCTGGCTTAACAGTTCCAAATTGTTGGTCTGGTGAATTATCTATTTCATCTTGATCATTGAAAAAGCCCAAGCTTTCCAAACCCCATAATCCATTCAAAGGACGACCAATTCTAGTTTGATAATCATATTCAAAAGACTCATCTCTTTTAGATGGTTCTGTTAAAGAATACATACCATTTACACCTAATGTAAGATCAACCTCATTGATGGCTTTATTTATATACATGCTAAAATCAACTCCAGAACGATCATCTATATTATAATTAACATAAGGAATGATTGATGAAGTAGGATATCCTGTTTGGGTGAAATAATTTGGATATATAGAACTTACCCTTGCAATATCTCCATCCATTTTACCCATAAAGTAATTGAAATCAAAAGTAATCAACTTTTCCCAGAGAGAACCTTTCACGCCTAAATTAATTTCCTTTCTTTTTACAAATGTCAATAGTGGGTTATCACCACGTTGAAACTCAGTAGCAGCTTCTCCTCCTAAATCAGCCCATGAATACCAACCACCACGTTGTAAGATGGATTTATATAGATAATAACCCATTTCATTATCGCTTGTAGATAAATCCAAATCTTGGTTGATAATACCACCAGAAACTGTTAACATTAAATCATCAAATGCAGTATCTTTAAAGAAATCTTCCTTTACAGGTCTCCAACCTAATGTCAATGTAGGTGAGAATCCAAGACGATTTCCTTCGGGAAGCTTTGCTGAGTAGGGTAAAGCTGCACTAAAATCAACATAATATTTATGTTGATAATTGTATGAAGCTTGTAACCCCAAATTAATGTTTGTCAACCTATGGTATTGACCATTCATTTGTCTTTGCCAGCCATTTGCTACTATCATACCAAATACATTATGATTGGTATTAAAAGTTTGTGTGTAGTCAAACTGACCGCTAAAGTTATAAGTGTATCTGTATGTTGAATTGCTGATATTCTCGTTCCCAGATTTTCTATCTTCACCATATTTTACAACACTTCCTATCATATCACTACCAGCATAATTTGTCCAAGTAGGCTCAAATGAAGCGTAATTATTAGAATAACCCTGATTGTAGGTAGAAGCATAGTCAATACCATATCTTGCACGGAAATGCAAACCTTGGAGTATAGACTTAAGATCTATATCAAAACGGGTATTAAATTGAAATTGACGACTTACGAATTTACTATCTCCTGCCGCATAAGCATCAGCAATTGGATTAGTAGGTTGAAGTTGAGTACCTCCTAAGAAATACTTGTCGTTTATGATATAATTACTCGTATTTATGGTATTCCAAGAGGGGATATCGTTTTCCTCTAGGTAGCTAAGTGGAATTAGAGGAGCTACACGGTTAGGTCGTAACGAAGCTGCGTTACTCCACCAATCTCCTGCTGCACTATAGGAATCATAGAATGTTACGTTCGCATCTGTCTGCGCAGTAATAACATCTAAAAAATTCATGTCTAAATTACCTCGAACAAAAAATCGACTTATGTAATTATCAGCATTATTTGCTAAATTCAACAATGAACTTTCTCGATAAAATCCAGAAGTGGTATAATATCTTACGCGTTGATTACCACCATATATTTCAGCAATGGCTTCTGATCGATTGTACGCGTTGCGCATGTAATCAGAAGAATACATATTCAGGTCGGGATATCGGTAAGGATTCTTACCTGAAGCGTAATTATAGATGTCTTCTGGACTATAACTTGGGTCTAGACCGTCATTCAATCGCGCCTCATTATAGAGGGACATATATTCAGCTGAACCAAGATATTCTGGAAATGATTTGGGAGTGTGCATTCCAGTATTAGCACGAATCGATATTCGTGAATCACCTATCTTTCCTCGTTTTGTTGATATTTGCATTACTCCCTTTGCACCACGGCTACCGTATAAAACTACGGCTGCAGGCCCCTTAAGGATAGTTATCTGGTCAATTTCAGTAGGCAAGACATTATTGGCATCACGTACCATTCCGTCAATTACTACCAGGTATTCATCCATTCCCCAAATATTGCCATTAACTCCTCCTACCATATTTTCAACAAAGCTTAAGCTGTTTGTTGTATATGCTTTCTTAGTTAATTGTTCTACGTCGATAACGGAGATACCCCCTAAGAGATCCTGATTATCCATGGTACGGAATGCGACCTCTACTTTTTTGGTTATTGTATCGTTGTCATATGCAATTAAATCAGTTAAGCTTTCTTGGGCTACAACTTGCTTTACATTGAAAACAAATACAAAACAAAATACGAAACCTATATAAATTTGTCTCATTGTTGTCATTTTATTAGTTATCATTTTTTTACCAACCCGGATTTTGTGAAAACTCAGGATAGATAGTTACATCTGACGTCTTAAATGGAAGCCAGTAATGCTTATTGGTGAGTTCTCGTTCAATAATTACCTCTTCCCTCCAATTATTTACCGCATTTTCCTTTGGATCTTTTTTAGGATCTAACGCTTCTGCCCGATCAAAATCTTGTCTAGTTTTAATATTATAAGGATACTCTGTTAGTAATAGCCAACGTCGGAGGTCGTTAAAACGATGTCCCTCGAAAGCTAATTCTACTGCACGCTCTCTAATTAACTCATCCATAAATAGTGATAATGAACTTGTGTATTTACTAGGCAATGGGGCAACACCAGCGCGTTCGCGAATAGTGTTTACTGCATCAGCAGCACTTTTAGAGAAGGTGCTAGCTCTTGCATCAGCCGATCCATTTGCTTGAGCAACAGCTTCTGCATACATTAAATATACATCAGCCAATCGCATCCATGTTAAATGAAAGTGTGTTGCGTAGCTATATCCATAAGTTAAATCCCATTTATTTGCTCCAAGTGGAATAAATTTATAATTTAAATATCCCGTACGACTTACTCTTCGGGGGTCGTTTACATAATTTCCTCCTGTATGTAGATTAGCATATCTCCAAGCTTCATCTACAGGATTAGTAATAGTACCAGCAACTACTTTAACACCATCATATACGATATCATGATAAAAACGAGGATCTCTGCCTTTCCATGGATGATGAGGATCGAATCCAGAATCAGGATCATCCAATGGGTAGCCATTTTCCATACCATAATAATTTACGTAATTGGCTGCAGGAGCAAGTACAATACCATCTCCTTCTGCCATAGCTGATGGTTGATATGAATTCATTTGTCTCCAGTATGAGTCTGCTCCGTAAGTCGGTGTTCTCACAATAGCTTCAGTTCCACCTGGCAAGAGCCAGTTTTGTTGTATAGTATAGAAAAGCGACGTGTAGTTCTTAAAATCAACAAGTGCGTATTGCGTTTCTCCGTTTTCAACCATACTTAGCACTCTACCAAAAGCATCAGCAGCTTTTTTTGCCATGTCTTTATCATAAACTCTTGGTCCATTAATGCCGTTTGCCATCAATGGGCTACTTGCATAAAGATAGGTTTTCCCCATATAAGCCAACGACCAAATCTTATTAGGACGGAGATGGTTGTTCCCTGCAGTACGACGACCAATTTCTGTTTGTTCCCAATCTAGGGGTAATAAATCAGCTGCTTTTTGGAAATCTGCTGCCATCTTCACTGCATTTTCTTGATAGCTTTCTCTTGGAAGAGCCAAAGGTTCATCACTTGGAAGTACATAGTCAATGTAAGGTAATCCACCCCAATACTTAGTAAGTTGAAAATAGAACCAAGCACGGAAGAAATAAAGCTGTCCCTCTATGATGTCTCGTTCAGCTTGTGTAGCATCAGTCAACTTACCTTCTGCCAAAGCCTCAAGCCCCATGTTTGCAACACGAATACCGTACCAAGAGCCTCCCCATACTGCTTTTTGAAACCTGTCACCTCCAGGACTCCAATCACGATCTAAGAAAGAGTCTCCTTTTCCAATATAGTGACGATAATTGCCTCGGTCAATGCTAAAACCCATTAGGTATTCACCATTACCAATTGTTAGTACTTCGTCTTCTCCCCAATTAAATGAGGAAACCCAATTGTGTTTAGCCAAGTCTGGTGCCAAATGATACATCCTTTCAACAAATCCTTGAAAGTTTTTAAAATTTTTAAATGCATCGTCTGGTGAAATAACTGAATCGGGAGCTTTATCCAAATAATCTGAACATGAAGTGGAACCCATGAATAGAAAAGCTATCCCGAATAAATAATATATAAACTTTTTTTTCATCATTTTTTAGATTATAATGTGATTCTTAAACCCAAGTTAAAGCGCTTCTGTGTAGGATATGCAGAACCTCCTCCAGTATTTGACTCTCGGTCATCAGGCATCTTAGTCCATAAAAAGAGGTTGTTTCCATTAGCAAATAGTTTTAAACTATTCATACCAATTCTCTTAAGCCACTCTTCTTGACTGAAAGTATAAGATACTTCAGCATATTTTAAACGAAGATATGAACCGTCAAATAAAAATCGAGTACCTGCGGTATAATCACTAGCAATAGTACCCTGACGTGGTAATGGGACATCTGCATTAACATTGTCTTTTGACCAATATGTTCCTTCTCCAAAAACAGTGTTTCTTACACCTCCTAAGCTGGAAAGTCCAACATAACGTGAAACATTATTTACTCCATAGAATTGCACGAAAGCACTCCACCCTTTATAATCTACACCAACTTGAGCATTAACTGAATTTTGAGGTATACCTGTATAAGCATAAGGAATATTATCAAAAGTAGAAATGACTCCGTCTGCATCATAGTCAAGAATGATATAATTACCAGGCATACGAGTTACGTCTGATTGATCATGTGCAGTTGTTCCATATAATTCATCCCATGTGTTATAATAACCATGATCTACATGCGCATACGTCTGATTAACAGATTTATTAGCATCTTTCTGATATTCTGGAAGTAATAATGGATCATCTGCTTCAATAATTTTACTTTCGGCATGTGTATAGAAAACATTTCCCCATAAACGCCAATCGCTATTTAGAGATTTATTCCAACGAATTTCGACTTCATATCCTTTTGTATCAACTTCGCCCAAGTTAGCTGTTGGTGCAGTTGTTCCAAAATAGGATGGAATGGATCGTCTACTACCTTGAAGTAGAATATCGGATCTATTTTCACTAAAATAATCGAGTGATCCTGAAATGACACCACCAAATAAGGCAAAGTCAGCAGCTATATCTAACTTAGTAGAAACCTCCCAGTGTACATTGGGGTTACCCACTTGTGATTCATAGTACCATTGGTATGGACTTTGACTTGAACTAACACCTGTTAAACCTTGGTTAAATGCACCACCATAACCCCATGTATCCATATATAACCAACGTCCACCAACGTTATCATCACCAATTTGACCATAAGAACCTCTAAATTTCAGCATATCCAACCAGTTAAGGTCAAGACTCTTTATGAACGGTTCTTCCGAAAACATCCAACCAAGAGCACCTGATTGAAAAAATGCAAACCTATAATCTCTTGAAAACTTTTCAGAACCATTATATGCGCCATTATACTCTAACATATAGCGTGATGCATAATCATATGTTGTTCTAAACACCCAGTTCTCACGATAGTAGGGCAACATACTACCTGTAGCATATTGTTCACGACTAAAGTTACCCATAGCTCCAACTGTATGATCTCCAAACTTGTTATTATAATTAAGCTGTGCTGAGTAGTTTAATCTACGATAAGTAGATCCAACATTTCCTGCACCAGTAGTCCAAGCGATATTATTTTTATAATCAAACTTGTTATTTCCATCTACAGTAACGTCTGTATAGCTTTGTCCAGTCTCTGGGTCGATCCATTTATGTGCTTCATCTTCCCAGTCATTTGTATCATCGATACCTCTATTATTTTCGCTAAAACTATTGTCTAATGCAAGTCTTCCTTGAACTGAGAGACCTTTGAGTAAAAATTTAAGGTCTTGAACAAGTGTGAAGTCAGTGTTTAGACGATCACTTGTGGAGTATCCTATTCCGGTAACACTAAGGTTTTCTAAAGAGTTAGTCGCAGCTTGTGTAGGGTTAGGCTGGTAGTATCCATAAGTTCCATCACTATATATAGGACGAAATGAATCAGGAGAAATACCGTAAAATGCAGACCAAACCAAATTTTCATATTGACCTTGTGTGGCTTGAGTAACTCCATGTGAACCCGAAAGATTTACTCTAAACTGTGTTGTTTTAGTCAGTGAGAAATCCATATTACTTCGCACATTTATGCGGTTGTAACCAAATCCCGGTTTATAACCTCGGTTATTAGTGAATGATTTATAAATATCACCTTCGTGCGTATAATCAACACTAGCAAAATATTTAACAAAACTAGTACCCCCTGATACGTTAACATTGACATTGTATGATGTAGCAACATCTCTCAATAATTCATCAACCCAGTCAACATTTGGATAGCGTTCAAACTCTTCTATATTTGCTGGATAACGATATTTATTGATCGTTTCATGTGGTAAATAATTACTCCATTGATCGGGAGCATATCCAAGTTCGTGCTCAATAACTCTATTACGCAACATCAATGCATCATAAGAATCCTTCAAGTCGGGTAACTTAGAATAAGTTTTTAATGTTGTGCTAGCATTAATGTCAATGTTTGCTCTTCCTTCCTGACCACGTTTAGTAGTAATAAGGATTACACCGTTTGCTCCTCTAACACCAAAAACGGCAGTAGCTGAAGCATCTTTCAACACTGAAATTGTAGCAACAGAGTTAATATCAACACTGTTCATTGGACGTTCAATTCCGTCAACAAGTACAAGAGGATCAGTTTGATTCCATGTACTTACACCTCGAATTGTTATCTGTGGGTCTTCTGCACCTGGTCTGCCAGAGCTTGCCATTGTCACTACGCCTGGTAAGTTACCTGCAAGAGCCTGTCCTAAACTAGACACACCTCCAGTACGTTCAAGTACCTTACTAGTAGTCTGTGAAATAGCACCTACAACACTTTCTTTCTTTTGTTGGCCAAAACCAATCACAACTACCTCCTCAAGTACCTCGGTATCTTCTTGTAAAACAATAGAAATATTTGTTCTTCCATTGACTTTTACAACCTGAGTAACCATACCGACATAGGAAATTTCAAAAGTAGCATTACTGGGGACACTTCTAAGAGTGTAGTTACCATCAATGTCAGTTACAGTACCAATACTTGTACCCTGTATCTGAACAGTTACTCCAATAAGTGGTTCTCCCCATGTATCAGAAATCTTTCCTGTAACGGAGATATCCTGTGCATAAATAGATAAGGAAATTGTACTTAACAATACAAGACAAAATCCTTTGAATAGATTCGCAATTTTTCTTTTCATTCTCTGATTTGTTTAGATTAAACTATTAATTTGTACATATCAGCGCAATCTGATATTAGCGTCAAAATAATTGGTACCTTTTGCATATAATCTCATATTTAATATATTAATAAACTTTTCTGGTTATACTTTATTAA
>CAZURM010000061.1:0-11536 GCA_964622945.1 uncultured Proteiniphilum sp. | reverse complement strand
GTAAACTTTCGGGACTTCCAACAGATGTCCCACCGAATTTCATAACCTTCATCTGTATGATACTTTTTCCGCTTATTAAACGGTATTAGTTGATAAATATATATTTGATTGAACGCAATAACCGAATGGTTAGCATAAAAAGCAGTGTCTGCTTATAGATGTGAAAATTTACATAACCCCCCAAGGGGTCATGGTCATAGTAATAATGAAATATGTTGAATACAACCTCTGCATTTCAAACATTTATAGTAAATTTGATGCAAAGTTAGATGAATAATTGATAAAATGAAATAATTAAGGATAATTATTAGGCAAACCTTTTATTTGCTGAGCGAATCATATATCACAACTTTTAATTTAACCTAAATAATATAGTGTGAAATGTCAAAAAAGTATATAATTAAAAACCTAAAGTATAATAGATCATGAGAATTAAATCTTTAATATCATTTTTAGTGGTTTATACAGTCATAGCTACTACTTTTACAGTACTTATTTCGTGCGATAATAAAAGGCCAAAGAAAGAATTTATTACTTTCAAGGAAATGCAGGATCCGACGAATGACACATTATCTGATTGGTCAACTGTTGTTTCAGGTTTACACTCATCGTTTATTAGCATAGATATCAGAGCTCCAAAATCTGTTGTTCCTGAACTTAAAACCAGAAAAGATGAGATAGTTACTGGATGGAAAGGAGAAAAAGTTTCGGCACAATTACTTTTGTGGACAGCAAATGATATAAATCAGATTGAATTAGAATTTGATGACTTTTTTTCGGAATCAAATTCAATGCCTTCTTCAATTGCAAAAGCACGTTTTGTAAGATATGTAATGACCGATGAGTTTGCAGATGGTTGTGGGCAGAGAAAAGCTGAAGATTATGTAGCATCCCTTTCAGCTGATATGCTTGATAATCTGGACAACTTCAACATAGAGGCAAAAACTGTTCGACCTGTTTGGTTAACTATAGAAATTCCTGCTGATGCAATAGCAGGTAGCTATAAAGGTAAGCTGAATCTTTATGCTGAGAGAGGTTTTGTTGAAAACTTTGAGATAGAAGTTGTGGTTATTGATCAACTTTTACCTAGACCTAAAGAGTGGAATTATCATCTTGATCTGTGGCAACATCCATCTGCGGTAGCACGAGTACACAACCTTGAGATGTGGAGCGATGCTCATTTTGCAAAAATGAAACCAATTATGGAAATGCTTGCTGATGCAGGGCAAAAAGTAGTGACAACTACACTTAATAAAGATCCATGGAACAATCAATGTTATGATGCTTATTCTGATATGATTATTTGGACTAAAAATAGAGATCAGAGCTGGAGTTTTGACTATACCATTTTTGATAAATGGGTTCAATTTATGATAAATTTGGGCGTAGATGGTATGATTAATTGCTACTCACTTTTAACATGGAATAACCAAGTTCATTATAACGATATGGAAAAGGAAGAACTTGTTACATTAGAACTTAAAGCACAGTCTGATGATTATGCTGAGTTTTGGGGTGTTTTTCTTAAAGATTTTACTCAACATTTAAGTGATAAAGGATGGCTTGGAATTACTAATATTGCCATGGATGAACGTTCTCCGGCAGATATGCAGGCCGCAATGAGAGTGTTGAAAAATGCAGCTCCCGAGCTTGGTATCTCGCTTGCTGATAACCACAAAAGTTACAAAGATTATCCTGGGATTAAAGATATAAGTGTTGGTGCAGCAAGTGAAGTTGACAGAGAAGATATTCATGCTCGTAGAGCCGAGGGGTTAATTACAACATGGTATGTATGTTGTGCAGACCCATTTGCTAATACTTTTTCATTTTCTGCACCAGCGGAACCTGTTTATGCTGCATGGCATACTGTTGCAGGAGATTTTGATGGAATGCTTAGGTGGGCTTTCAATTCGTGGGTTGAAAATCCTTTAACGGATTCTCGTTTTAGGACTTGGCCGGCAGGTGATACGTATATGGTTTATCCTGAGGCACGTAGTTCCATTCGTTTTGAGCGTCTAGTCGAAGGAATTCAGGACGCTGAAAAAATAAGAATCTTGCGTAAACAATATAGTAATGAAAATTCAGTAGAGTCTTTATCTAAACTAACCCAGTTGGAAGAAGCCATCTCTTACTTTTATACATTGAAGCCTTCAGATGATTGGAATGATAAGCTTAATGAGGCCAAGAAATTGTTGAATTAAATAAAAGATGTTGCTCAATTACGCTGTTTTTATAAAAAACAGAAAAATGTAACAAGAAAAGGTACACTAAGGTCAAGCATAAAACCATGAAAGACAGAAACTACAATAAATTCTTTACCTGAAGATTTAAGTATTACTGAAAGTGTAGTATCCATGGTTGTGGCTCCTCCAACAGAGATGGAGGCAAGATTTCCGAAATGTTTTACCAGAAAAGGAGCAAACAGGAGTGTAATGATTTCACGTATTATATTAGAGAGCAAAGCAATGGTGCCAAGTTCAACGCCTTTGTATTCTGTAATAAAAATGCTTGATACTGAATAGTATCCGAAACCACTACCCACCGCCATTATATCTGTTAGTGATCTGTCAGGAATAATTAAAGAGATTGCTGCGCATCCACCCAATGTTCCTATAATTGTTGCCAGTGGCAGTAGATAATATTTAGGATTGAGCTTTTTAAAGCTTTTCAAAGTTTTAGAATCACTCCCAATGCTTAATCCTACAAAAAACATCAGACCACACAGAACATAGAAGCTTATATCGCTCTCTATGAAAGAAGTGGGAATAAGGTCAGAATATCCTACGATTGCTCCCAGTATAAAAAATGATACGATAATAATACTTCCTTTCATAGAGTCATTTATTGCTATTTTTTATATGATTCCATAATAAAAAAGCCATAACAGCACTACCCAAAATAGCGGCTATAGTTATTAGCAACGCTTCCTTTCCAATAGTTGCAAGTCCATAAATTACTTCTGTATTACTGCCTACCTCAACTCCCAAAAGAAATAGAAGTAGCCATATAAGGATTATAATTATTTTAGGGATATTATCAAGCTCTTTCTTACGTAGAAAGTAGCCGATAATACCCCCAAAAAGTATAAATGTTATTATTATGAACATATATGATTAATTACCTGTTTAATAGGTATGATCAATGCTCATGATAAAAATAATATTTAGATGTTGTTGTTACTTCTTAATTTATTATTTTTATATCAGTATCTGACGACAATATTTTCTGCAAGTAGCAACTTCTTTAACTGAATCTGACCAAGGTGCAATTTGATATTCAAGTTCTATATCACAGTAATATGGTAATTTTTCGTTCTTAACAAAAAGAAGTGTTTCTTCAAGTGGAGTTTCACCTTGTCCCCAAACCTGATTGGTATCTGCTTGTGTTTCATTATTCATAGCAGTCTTGTCTTTCAAGTGAAGACTTACAATTCGATCTCGGTATTTTTTTATAAATTCTATAGGATGTATACCTGTTGAACCATAATAATGACCTATATCAAAATTAAGCATATTAGCTGGTGAAACTGCAAGCATTTCATCTACACTAACACTAGGATCAGCATATTGACCGTGATTATGCAGGATAGAGTACATGCCATTACGTTCTGCTGCTGGACCAAGCATACGTGCATTTTCTATTGTAGCTTCAATAGTGATACCTACTGCTCCAAGTGCTTTGGCAACTTGGAATGAATAATCGAGTTCTTCGTCTGTGTTGCCGGCAGTCCATTTATAAATATGTATATTGATACCTGCATCGTTGAATTTCTTACGCAGTGCTTCATACTTCTCAATAGTGCCATGTACTCTTCTCCACTCTTTTACTTCTTCCCTATAATTTTCAAGCATCTTTAATTCCTCTTCATTATAAGGATTTTCTCTTGTCTGCCTACGCATAGTATTAGCTGGAGCTCCAAGATAATCTTCAACACCAGTTCCCATTAATTCAACAGAGCTTAATCCTGTGTCAATGATTGCTTGCAGAGTTCCTTCAAGTCCATTTGTCAAACCACGGAAACTATAGGTAATAGTTCCAATTTGAACCCCACCATATCTGGAATTTAGTGCTGAGCTCTGTCTTACCGCAGATTGATTTAAAACATTTAAGCTTTTACCATAAGATTTACTGGTAATTGGCAGCATTGCACCTGTTGCTAAAACCGCCGAGGTACCTAAAAAACTTCTTCTTGTTTGTTTTTTACCAAAAGTTTTGCTTTCCATACTATTCTTTTTTATGATGTTTGTATTTTTCCATTAATAACTATGATTGAAGTTGATAATGGTGTTTTAATTTGTAAATTTCAAAAATACAAAATAATTTCAAAAAACACGAAAATAGGAGCTTTCTTTTGACTAAAACATGCAATTAATCAATTGTTTTTGAAAAAAATTGATAATAAATATCTATTTACTGGATAATTAGCATGAAGTATTCATATAAAAACTTAGTTTTATTAATCAACTGTTTTTATTAAACATGAAACGATGCTAAGTCATTACTTATTATTACTTTTGCATTAGCAGCAGGTCGGTTTGTCGCTTCTAATATAGAAGAGGAAAGTCCGGACAACACAGAGCACCATACTTCCTAACGGGAAGTTGTTCGTGAGAGCAGATCAGCGTAACAGAAAAAAACCGTCTCGTCTTTTATAGTGGGATAAGGGTGAAAAGGTGAGGTAAGAGCTCACCGGGTGCCATGGTAACATGGTATGCCGTACGCATTATGGGTTGCAAGGCCATGTATATCGGATATGTAGGATTGCTCGTCCGATGCCGAGGGGTAGGCCGCTTAGATAAATGACAAACATCCCTTTTGAGGGACACAGAACCCGGCTTATAGATCAGCTGCTTTTTTTACTTAAAAACATATGGTTAAATTCGGTAAGAAGAAATACCACGAAAAAATGGATGAACCTAGCAGATTTGAAAAATTGGAAGCTAGGATTAGAGAGTTTGTACATTTTTTGACATATGGAATTTGGCGATCTAACCCGGAAACTATGTCAAATAGAAAAAGCATCCTGTATAATGCTACGAAAACCATAATCCTAACTATAAGAAATATCAAGGAACTCAATATTCCTGCGAGTGCTCGTTCTCTAACCTATAGAACACTTTTATCTATAGTTCCCCTGCTTGCCGTACTTTTTGCGATTGCACGAGGATTTGGGATAGAAAATATAGTGGAAAGTAGCATTTTCAACTTGATGTTAAGCAGATCACCTGAATCGGAAATTGTTTATACAGCTCCACCGTTATCAATAGATACAGTAACACTTTTTTCTGATGAACTATCCATAGCAGAAGATGATTTTATTGATGAACGGAGAGTTGTTCAGGTTAGTACAGTCAATAAAGAGGTTTCGACAGAAAGTAGAACAAAAGAACTTCTCGACCTCTTGTTTCAGTTAATTAACAATTCTCTTGAACAGGCAAAGGGTGGTGGTATTTTTGCGGGAATAGGTATAATGCTATTGTTCTATACTATTCTCCTTCTCTTTAATGAAATTGAAAATATTTTCAATCAGATTTGGCAAGTTTATAAAGGTAGAAGTATTGGACGAAAAATTACTGATTATGCCGCATTGGTTCTTCTTATGCCTCTATTTTTTATTTTGGTCAATGCCTTAAATATTCTTAGTTATCCTCAAAATCAAACGCTTAAAATAATTTATATTTTATATCCATTTATACCACGTTTACTTGATATAGTTCCATATGTGGTTATTATTTTATTGTTTACGGTGCTATTTAAATTTTTGCCTAACACAAAGGTTAAATTTAGGAATGCACTTATTGCAGGCATTATTACAGGTGTTGCTTTTCAAATCTTTCAACTACTATATCTAAGTGGACAGCTTTGGATAACTCGCTATAATGCTATATACGGTACGTTTGCTGCTATACCTCTTATGTTATTATGGATTCAGTTTTCGTGGTTTCTAACACTTATTGGAGCAGAAATTTCTTATGCTGCACAAAATGTGAGAAAGTTTTCTTTTGAAAAAGAAACACGTAGAATCAGCAGAAGATATAAAGATTTTTTCACTTTGATTGTCACCTCAGAAATAGTAAAACGTTTTGCATATGAAAAATTACCGCTTACGGCTGATGAGCTTTCTGAAAAATGCAAGGTTCCATCAAGGTTAACGAACATTATCTTAGATAACTTGTTGGAGATAAACGTAATCTCAGCTACACCATCTAAAGAAGACGAAAGAGTTATGGCATTCCAGCCAGCTGTAGATATTCATAATATCACTGTGAATTATCTGATGTCAAAGTTAGATAAAATGGGGTCTGAAGATTTTATGATTGATACACAAGGGATCTATAAAGATCACTGGGGAGCATTGGTAAACAACCGTATATATATGTACGAAAGTGATAGGGATGTCTTGCTTAAAGATTTATAATTTTTTCTATCTTTGCACTTTAATCAGAACGAATAAACCACATGAGTTTTATCGGTTCAATTGAAAATATTGGAGTATATGCATTGCTGATGAGAAGAGTATTGTCTGTTCCTGACAGGATGCGAGAATTTATGAAAGAGTTCATAAAGGGAATCTATCTTTTAGGAGTGAACTCAATATGGATTGTAGTAATTATTTCCTTTTTTATTGGAGCTGTAATTGTAATGCA
The DNA here is from genome assembly GCA_964622945.1 of uncultured Proteiniphilum sp. Classification (GTDB taxonomy): domain Bacteria; phylum Bacteroidota; class Bacteroidia; order Bacteroidales; family Dysgonomonadaceae; genus Proteiniphilum. The sequence continues at coordinate 4,889 of CAZURM010000061.1, read as the reverse complement.
AATTGCTCTGAATGTAGATTCGCCTATGTTGCCGCGCTTCACAGTAGGAGTTGTTTCTCGTGAAATTATTTTATTAGAATTCTCATCTACCATCATGTGTCTCATACTTTCTGGTAAAGTGGGTTCAAATGTAGCTTCAGAAATAGGTACAATGAGAATAACAGGACAGGTGGATGTGTTAGATATAATGGGGGTTAACTCCGCTAATTATCTTATTTTACCAAAGGTTGCTTCTTTTGTTGCATTCATGCCGGTACTGGTAATCTTTAGTATGTTTATGGGTTTGTTTGGAGGTTACATTATTTGTCTTGTGATGGGGACACCTTCAGTAGGGACTTATGTATATGGTATACAGGCGTTCTTCAATGAATCATTCATATGGTACTCTATTGTTAAATCGATGTTATTCGGTTTTATTATTGCTTCTGTAGCAGGATATTTTGGCTACACTGTGAAAGGGGGTGCTTTGGATGTTGGAAAGGCGAGTACTGATTCAGTAGTGATTAACAGCATTTTAATTCTTATAACCGATCTGATTTTTACTCAGCTGGTTATGGGATAAAAGGATGGATGGATGATAGAGGTAAAGCACTTGAATATGGAGTTTGAGGGTGAATCTATTCTCAATGATATAAGTGCAAGCTTCGAAAAAGGGCTTGTTAATATGATTATTGGTAAAAGTGGATCAGGAAAGACTGTTTTGTTAAAATGTATTGTTGGATTGCTTTCTCCAACTTCAGGTGAAATATTATATGAGAATCGTAACTTTTTAACTTTAAAAACAAGGGAACTTAGACGATTGAGAAGAGATATAGGGATGTTGTTTCAAGCATCAGCATTATTTGATTCGAGAACTGTATTGGAAAATGTAATGTTTCCACTTGACATGTTTTCCAGAAAGAACAGTCGTGAGCGAAGAAAACGTGCCGAGTTCTGTCTTGAGAGGGTTGGACTTACAGATGCAGCAGATTTATATCCCTCTGAAATAAGTGGGGGTATGATGAAAAGAACTGCAATAGCCAGAGCTATTTCTTTGAATCCTAAATATTTGTTTTGTGATGAACCTAATTCGGGTCTTGACCCCAAAACAGCTCAATTGATTGATGAACTGATTGAAGGTATCACGAAAGATTTCATGATGACTACAATTGTTGTGTCGCACGACATGAATTCAGTAATTAATATAGGAGATAAAGTTTTTTTTATCAATGAAGGTGTAAAGGAATGGGAAGGATCTAAATCAGAAGTAATGGATGCAGATAATGAGAAATTAAACGATTTTGTATTTGCTTCTGACTTGTTTAAAAAAATCAAAAAAGCAGAAGATATAATTTCTGAGGATAAAAAGGGTTGATTATTACCTAGATTATTAATATATGTTATAATAAAAAAGTATGTTAAAGATAAAGAACCTGCACGCAATAGTTGAAAATCAGGAAATACTTAAAGGAGTTAATCTTGAAGTTAGTCCTGGAGAAATTCACGCCGTAATGGGACCAAACGGATCAGGGAAGAGTACCTTAGCATCTGTTTTGGCAGGACACCCTAAGTACGAAGTCACACGTGGAACTATTCAATTTAAAGATAAGGACTTATTAGAGATGGAACCAGAAGACAGATCTCGTGAGGGATTATTCTTGAGTTTTCAGTATCCTGTTGAAATACCTGGTGTTAGTTTGGTAAACTTTATGCGTTCAGCAATTAATGAACAACGTAAATACAGATCTGAAGAACCCATCTCAGCTACCGATTTTCTTAAAATGATGCGAGATAAAAGAAAATTACTTGGAATGGATAGTCAACTGGTAAGTCGTTCTGTAAATGAAGGTTTTTCGGGTGGTGAGAAGAAGAAAAATGAAATATTTCAAATGGCAATGATTAATCCTCTACTGGCAATATTAGATGAAACTGATTCAGGACTTGATATAGATGCCTTGAGAGTTGTTGCTGCCGGTGTAAATAAATTGCAAACAAAAGAAAATGCAACTATACTGATAACTCATTATCAACGTTTGCTTGAGTATATAAAGCCAGACTTTGTGCATGTAATTTATGATGGGAAGGTGATTAAATCAGGTGGACCTGATCTTGCCTTAGAACTCGAAAAGAAAGGCTACGAATGGCTTATAAATCCGTAACCAGTAAATAAAATGATAGAACAACAATATATTGATCTGTTTGAGAATCACAGAGGTGATATAGATGCCAATTCAACAGAAGGAATGAATAGGCAACGCGATGCTGCTTTTGAGACTTTTAAACAGATAGGATTTCCAACTTCCAAATTAGAAGATTACAAACATTCTAATATAGTACGTACTTTTGATGCTGATTTAGGATTAAATATTAAAAATATTCCAATTTCAGTGAATCCTTACGAAGCTTTTAAATGTGATGTCCCAAATCTAAACACTTATACTTATTTTCTTATAAATGACAGGTTTTATAATGAAGTAGAACAGGGTGAAAGTATACTTGAAGGTGTCTTTGTGGGAAGTATGCGTAAGTTTTCAGAGCAGTATCCTAAGCAGTTTGAAAAAAATTATGCAAAAATTGCAAATAGTACTGATAATGGTATTGTGGCTTACAATACAATGTTTGCACAGGATGGTTTTGTTATTTATGTTCCAAAGAATGTTGAAATTGAAAAACCATTACAGCTTATAAATATACTACGCGGAGGAGTAGATCTTAATGTTAATCGTCGCCTTCTGATTATAGCTGAAGAAAATGCGCATGTGAAACTGCTAATATGTGATCATGCGGTTGATAATGTTAAGTTTGTTGTAACTCAAGTAACAGAAATTTTTGCTGATGTTAGTGCTCAGGTTGATGTTTATGAGTTGGAAGAAAATTCAGAAAAGGTAACTCGACTAAATAACCTATTTAGTGAGCAGAAAGATAACTCGAAAGTAGTTACAAGCTCTATTACACTTCATAATGGTTATACTAGGAATAATTTCCGTTTCAGACTTCTTGGAGAGCACGCGGAAGCACACGTTGGAGGTTTGGCTATATGTGATAAAGAGCAGCATATTGATAATTTTGCATTTCTTGATCATGCAAAGCCAAATTGTATGAGTGATGAGCTGTTTAAAACTGTCTTAAATGATAGAGCTACAGGAGTTTTTTGTGGGAAAATTCTTGTTGAAAAAGATGCTCAGAAGACGTTAGCCTACCAAACTAATAGGAACCTTATAAATTCAGAATCAGCACAAATGTTTGCAAAACCTCAGCTTGAAATTTATGCAGACGATGTTAAATGTTCGCATGGACTAACTACAGGGCAACTGGATGAAGATTCACTCTTTTACATGCGTTCACGTGGAATTGATAAAGAAGAAGCAAGACTGTTGTTGTTGGTAGCTTTTACACGTGATGTAGTAGATCTTATCCGTATTCCATCTCTTCAAGAAAGACTCATATCTCTCATAGATAAGAGATTCAGAGGAGAATTATTAAGGTGTGGAAATTGTAATGTTTGCAAGTGATAAGCAAATACTAAATTTGATAGATGGATATTAATAAAATAAGGACAGATTTTCCTATTCTTTCACGTGAAGTGTACGGTAAACCACTGGTATACTTAGATAATGCTGCAACTTCTCAAAAGCCGCAGTGTGTCTTGGATAAAATTATTGAAATGTATACTACTGTTAATTCAAACGTTCATAGGGGCGTTCATTATCTTAGTCAGGTAGCCACTGATGAGCATGAAGCTGCCAGAAAAACTGTCCAACATTTTATTAATGCCAGCTCTCCAAACGAAATCGTTTTTACTCGTGGTACAACTGAATCTATTAACCTTATTGCATCATCATACTGTAGAGAGTTTTGTGAATCCGGCGACGAGATAATTATTACTGCAATGGAACATCATTCTAATATTGTGCCATGGCAGATACAAGCAGATATTTATGGTCTTAGTATAAAGGTTGTACCCATTAATGAGGAGGGAGAGCTTATAATAAATGAGCTTGAAAACCTTATTTCTCCCCGCACTAAACTAATTGCGGTTACTCATATATCTAATGTTCTAGGCACAATTAATCGAGTAGATGAAATTATAGGGTTTGCGCATAGCCATAATGTTCCGATACTTATTGATGCTGCTCAGAGTGTACAGCATGCTAAGGTTGATGTATCGCAAATGGATTGTGATTTTTTGGTTTTCTCCTCTCATAAAGTTTACGGACCAACAGGCGTTGGTGTACTGTATGGAAAAGAGAAGTGGCTTAATGCTCTACCACCATATCAGGGTGGTGGAGAGATGATTGAGAGTGTAACTTTTGAGAAAACAACCTATAATAAACTTCCTTTTAAGTTTGAGGCTGGAACACCAGACTTCGTAGGAACTGCAGCTTTGGCTACAGCATTAGATTATGTATCATCTATAGGTCTTGATAATATTTTTAAATATGAGACATATCTGTTGAATTATGCTACAGAAAAATTACTAACCCTTCCTGGTCTAAGAATTATTGGCACTGCAAAACAAAAAAGTAGCGTTATATCTTTTCTTGTAGATAATATCCACCCATATGATATTGGAACATTACTTGATAAAATGGGGATTGCTGTAAGAACAGGACACCATTGTGCTGAACCTCTGATGCGTGTGATGGGTGTTGAAGGGACTGTAAGAGTTTCTTTTGCCTTTTATAATACTAAAGAAGAGGTTGATATTCTAATCAAAGGTTTAGACAGAATTTTAAAGATGTTTTGATCGTTTATAATCATTTTTGTAAAATATCTTAGATTCATCTCAGCTAACTTCTAAATTACATACATCCATTACTTTGAGAATACCCATTTTTAGGTTAAAACTTACATTATGGAGTTTGCTGATTGTGAAGAACATGTTCGTGTTATCCAGGTTGAAGCAGGTA